>DAOVNY010000163.1 GCA_030630005.1 Bacteroidales bacterium
AAACGAAATTAAGTTGAATGATTGAAAAACAAAACCCAGCATTTCGTTGCGATAATGTGCTGCTTTGGTTTCATTCATATCTTTAATCAGGGTGCCATTCAAATAATATTCTCCTTTATCATAAGTATCTAAAATTCCGATTAAATTTAAAAGGGTTGATTTACCTGATCCTGATGATCCCATAATTGAAATAAGTTCGCCTTTTTGAACTTCAAGATCAATTCCCTTTAAAACATGTAATTTGTTGCTTCCCGTTACATATGTTTTATGGATGTTTTTTAAAGATAACATAAGTGAAAATAAATGATGTTTGGTTAAATCTGACAAAATTGCTATTAGTTATAACGAATAAAAAAATTGAACATTTCATTTTATTAGCTATTTTCATGCCAACTTGCTTTCCGTTCTGTTAATCAGTGTTTTGGAAATATTATTTATTTTTTATAAACCGGATTTGTGTACGCTTCCTATACATAATGTGTGCGTTATCGTTCAACAACACCGAATATCTATAGTTTAGACTGATATATTAATCAAAAAGTTACAATGCTGAGAAAATTTTATGTAATAAAAAAAGCTCCACCGAAGCGGAGCTAAAGTACTTTTTGTACTACGGCATTTCCGATATTATCGGAAGCCTTATTGTGATAAGATTAAAAATGGATTAATAATCACACAACAAATATACAAAATAATTTCTGAAAGTCAAGCGAAAGTTTATATAAATTAAAAATATTTTTAAAGACGCCTGTGTAATAACATGTTAAATTATTATATTTGTAGAAAATCAATAAATTATAAAGCTATGAGTAAAATATTAGGATTAGACCTCGGAACTAACAGCATTGGTTGGGCTGTTGTTGATGATGAAAACAATGAAATTCTTGGAACTGGAGTAAGGATTTTTCAAGAAGGTGTTGTAGAAAAAGGAACCGCTAAAGAAATGTCAAAAAATGCAACACGAAGGGATGCGCGACAAGCTCGCAGGCAAAATTTTAGAACAGCAATGCGTAAAAAAATTGTAAAAAGAGAATTACGTAAATACGGAATGTGTCCGGTTAATAACGATAATTTAAAAGAATGGTTCAAATTAAACCCTTATGAATTAAGGGCAAAAGCAATTTATGAAAAAATTGAACTTCTTGAACTTGGCAGAATATTTTATCATCTCGCACAACATCGCGGTTTTAAAAGTAACCGAATAGCAGGTGCAAAAGATACTACCTTAGATAAAGGTAAAAAAGAAAGCGGAACAATAGGTATTACAGAAACAAAAAGTAAAATACAAGAAGTCCAAACACTTGGAAATTATCTATATTCAATAAGTTATAAAGATGGTGAAAAATACAATACTCATTTTGACGAAAATGGTAAGGAATTGCGTGTTAGAAATCGTTATACTACACGTGAAATGTACGAAGAAGAATTTGAAAAAATCTGGAATGAGCAAAAACAATATTATCCTTCAATATTAACAGATGAACTTTTTATAAAATTAGGATACAACAATGAAAGCGGAAAAGATGACGGCATTATCTTCTACCAGCGACCTTTACGTTCTCAAAAATCATTACTTGCAAAATGTACTTTTGAAAACCATCCGTTTTTTGACAAAAAAGAAAATAAATGGATAACAATTGGAAAAACTCCTTGTCCAATTTCTCATCCAATATTTGAAGAACGCAGAGCATGGGAATTTATAAATACCATTGAATATAATGAAAAGCAAAAATTATCACCGCAACAAAAACAAATTGTAATTAATTTAATTAATTCAAAAGATAAAAGATTTGATTTTTCTGAAATTAAAAAAGTATTATCAATGCCTGATGCAAAGTTTAATTACGAGGACAATCATAAAGTTGCAGGAAACTACACTATTAAAAATTTAAGTAATCTTTTTGATAAAGAAATTTGGAATAATGAGCAAAAACGAAATGAAATATGGCATTGCTTTTATTCTTATGCTGACAATAATAAACTTATTGAAAAACTGATAAAAAGCTACGGATTAAAAGAAAACGATAAAAAGAAAGTTGAAAATATTCATTTAAAACAGGGCTATTCAAATCTTTCTTTAAAAGCCATAAATAATATTCTGCCGTTTCTTAAAAAAGGATATTTATTTAATGATGCAGTTTTGCTTGGTGGAGTTAAAAATGCATTTGGTGAAAGATGGGAGTACTTTAAAGAATTTCATAGCGAAATTGAAGATAATATTATTAGCATTGCATCCGGTAAAAACAAAGAAGGTGAAGTAATTGAGAACATAAAAGAATATCTATTTACTGAATATAAAATTGAAGAAAAACAATTAAAAAAACTTTATCATCATAGTCAGGAAACTGAAAAACAAGAAATTAAAACCAAATTAGACACCCCTAAAAATATTCGCAACCCGATTGTACAACAAGCTCTTTATGAACTTAAAAAAGTCGTAAATGCTGTAATTGAAAAATATGGAAAACCCGATGAAATTAAAGTTGAACTTGCAAGAGACCTCAAACAATCAAAGGATAGACGCTTGCAACAATGGTATGAAAACCGCGACAGGGAAAATGAAAACGATGAGGCAAGAGCAAAATTAGACGAATTCGGATTAGCACATTCAAGAGATAATATTCAAAAATTTTTACTTTACAAAGAGATTGAAAATCAAAACGGAATTGTTATTTGTCCTTATACCGGGAATACTATTAAACTGACTGACTTGTTCGGAAGAGATAATAAATTCCAGATAGAACATATAATACCTTACAGTGTTTCGCTTGACGATAGTTTTTCAAACAAAACACTTTGCGATTCAAAAGAAAATCAGGAAAAAGGAGAACTTACTCCTTACCAATTTTATATTAAACAAGGAATAGATAAATGGAAACTCGTATCAGAAAGGGCATTTAAGCTTTTGCCTTACAACAAAGCAAAAAGATTTACAAGCAAAACAAGCCACGAAACCGATTTTATTTCACGACAATTGAATGATACAAGATACATAAGTAAGGAAGCAAAAAATTATATGAAAACCATTTGCGAAAAAGTTACTGTTTTGCCCGGAAGTTTAACTGCCGAATTAAGGCACAAATGGGGATTAAACAGCATACTCAACCCAGGCAAAGAAGTAAATACACCATTAAAAAAAGGAAAATACTGGGCAAAAATTGACGAAAATAAAAATATAGATTATTATCCTATCTATAATAAAAAGCCAGATAGGTTTGATGATGAAATAATAATTGACGGAGAAGTAAAAAAAGGAGAATTTGAAAGTAAATTTTTATGTGTTAAAATACCTGTTGATGAATTGAATGATGGAAAATACTGGGCTAAAATCGGAATAGAAGAAAAACCTGAAAAATATGTAACTGTTTTCAACAAAAAGCCAGATAGTACTGAAAATGAAATAACAATTTCAGGTACAATTATCATTGACAAAAAAGACAATAATAAAATAAAATTTGAAGCAAAAACATTAAAAAGCAGCATACCTGTAACAAAAGAAAATATTAAAATTTCAAACTATGAAAATAAGGAACAAAAATACTGGGCAAAACTTAAAATAGAAAAAAAAGAAATAAGACAAGAAACCGATAAAAAGAAAATAACTCAAAATAAAAACCAGATAATTTTATTCGGTGAAGTAAAAAACAATGTTTTTAAATCTCATATTTATGAATGTAAAACAGACAAACCTGATGGAAAATACTGGACTTTAATAAATGTAGATTTTGATAAAGTTGAATATTTCAAAATAAAAAATGATAAACCTGAAATTGCCGAAAATCAAACAATTATAATCGGTCATATAAATGATAATATTTTTCATTCAGAAGTTAACTTCAATCATTTGGTAGAAATTGATGAAAACAATGAAGATGGAAAATATTGGGCGGTTTTTGAAATAAACAAAGAGCCTTATGATTTTCAAATTATTAAAAATGAAATGCCAAAAGCTGAAAATAACGAAACAATTATTGAAGGCATAATTAACCAAAACGATAAAACAGGAAATATTGAATTTTTACCAAGTAAATCACGAGACGACCACCGCCATCATGCTATTGATGCTTTAACAGTTGCTTTAACTGAACTTTCGTTTTTAAACAAATTAAGTCATTGGAATGCTAATTTGAAAGATAAACAAAGAGGAATAGCAAAAGAACATTTATCATTTGATATGCCTTGGGATAACTTTTTTCAGAATTCAAAAAAATCAATTAATGAAATAATAATATCTCATCGCTTTGATAATAAAGTAATGACAAAAATCACTAAAACCATTAAGAAAAAAGACAAGAAATTTAAAAGTGTTGGGATGTCTGTAAGAGGACAATTGCATAAAGAGTTTGTTTATGGTGCAAGAAAAAGAGCCTTAAAAGGTGAAGACGGAAAAATTTTATTTGACGAAAACAGCAAAATAAAAGTTGAAAAAGATAATAATGGAGATATTGTATATTATTATCATATTAGAAAAAAATTAGAAGATATAAAATCAAAAACCCATGTTAAAAAAATAGTTGATGATGAAATAAGAAAATTAATTGAAAAAAGGATTAATTATATAGGTGGATATTCGGGAAATAAAAATGATAAAGTACCTAATGAAACATTTTTCAAGACAATAGATGATAACAAAGTTCCACAAATATTATTACCAAATAGAAAAGGCGGAGAAAAAATTCCTGTTAAAAAGGTCAGGATTAAAGAAATTATTGGAAATGCCGTAAAACTCAAAGAAATAAACCAATGGGTTAATCCGAGAAACAACCATCACATTGCAATTTATGAAAACAAGGGTGGTGAATTATTTGAAAAGGTTATTACTCTCTGGGAAGCTGTTGAACGCAAAAAACAAGGCTTACCGGTTATTGATAAAAACCCAACAGACGGAAGTAAATTCATTCAATCATTAGAAAAAAACGAAATGTTTATTCTCGACTTATCTGATGAAAAATTTAAAGACAATAAAAATAATACACAGTTATTAGGTGAACATTTATATAAAGTTCAAAAGATTGCAGGAGGCGATTATTTTTTTGAAATTTGTTTTCGATATCATTTAGATTCAAGGGCAGATAAGAATGCAAAAAATGATTATAAATATATTAAAGGGTTTGGAGATGGGAAAACCGGTTGGAAAACATTTAATCCATTAAAAGTAAAAATTGATATATTAGGAAAATTTGATCTTGTTTAATAAAATCTAAAACCAAGACTAAGTCCTGTGAGGTTTTGAAACCCTCGCAGGAATATAAACACCAAACAAATATGTCTGAAAATTTTTAAGAGAAATATCGCATACATTCAACACGTTTAAAAAATTGGGATTATTCTGCAAAAGGCAGTTATTTTATTACCATTTGCACACAAAACAGGGAACATTATTTTGGTGAAATCAATAACGATAAAATGC
>DAOVNY010000201.1 GCA_030630005.1 Bacteroidales bacterium
TACTGAGGTCACTCCGAAAAGCAATTTATTATGGACTAAAGTCCATTTTCTTCTGTATAATTTTTTTACCCCTGCCATAAATGGCAGGGTAATTCATTGAATTGTAATAACTTTTGAATTGCCACGTCCTTTAGGACGTGGGTATAAACATCTAAACAAACATAAGGGCTTTAGCCCAAAACACTTTTCGGAGTGGACTCAATACTCCAACGACTAAAAGGAGTCCGTATGGATATTCCACTATTCCTTTTATTTTTTCGGATGAACAAAATATTGTAATCAATGTTTTCTTACAAAGATTACACATTCTTTACCGCATACGAATAACTATTTTCAAGTTTTTCGTTTTCTTCACGAAAAGTATTCAAATATTGTCCGCAGTTACTTCCGATTTTGTTTTCTTCGTATTCGCCTATGCTCAAAATAACATCGTAACCAGCATTTTTTAATTCATCAACAATTGGATAATTTTTGTTTTTAGGATCAATAAGCGAAGTAATATTATTTTTCTGCGCTTTGAATGTTGGATTTACAGGAGTGATCTTTATCAGAAATATTGCCGGATCGAAAAAATTCAGAAGTGTTTCAGTTTTCAAAATACTTTCTTTTCCGAGGGCAAAATTCAAAGTTATTTTTCTTCCGCCTTCATCAAAAAAAACATTTCCGTATTTACTGATTTTCTCAAAACTCCATTTTTTTACCGGTACAAGGTCATCTCTTTGAAAATCATCTGTTGAATGAAGTGAGAACTGAAGTTGAAAATCGTTTTTATATAATCGCTTTTTTATCGAAAGAAGCTTTGCAAAGAAATCATCAGTGCCGACAGGGGCAATGGTCGAAAGCGATGGAATAAAGTTTTTATAAGTATAAATTTCAGGAATAGCTTCAAGAGTATCCAGCACAGCGTGATTAAATGCCGGTTCACCCATGCGGGCAAATTGAATTTTAAATTTATTTGTGTCGATATTCCGGTCGGGAAAACGTTGTTTTACCATATAATCAATTTGAAACATCAACTCATCGAAAGAAAGTTTTCCGTTGTATTTCCCACCTGCATCACAAAATTTACAATTTACCGGACAACCGAATAAAGTTGAAAGTATAAGCACCCACTTATCTTTTATCGTAAGTGGTGGTTGTATCGATTCAACAAACTCAACTTGTTTACCCTCCGAATTTTCGGCGATAAATACATGAGCCAAATCGTTTTCCTCTATTCTTTTTACAACTTTCATTTATCAATTAGTTTTGGGTTTCGGGTTTCGGGTTTTGGGTTTTGGGTTTTGGGTTTCGGGTTTTCAAGTATCCAGAATCAAGAATCAAGAATCCAGAATCAAGAATCCAGAATCCAGCATCACTTCCATCGCAGCTTTAATCCCGTCTCCTGTTGCAATTGCAAGCTGTCGTGCAATTCCGTTTTTAACATCACCAATCATAAACAACTTTTTATTTTTTATAAGAACATCTATTTCATTTTTGTTGATGTCTGAAAAAAAATCTATCTCCGGTTTTCTTCCGGCGGCAAAAATAATATAATCTGAAACATGTTCATCAATTTTTTTTTGGTCATCAAATATTAGTGCTAATCGACATTGTTTTTTGCTAACCGATTTAAGGATTTTACGTTTGTGATAATGGATGTTTTTTTCAGATGACACCTTATTATATAATAGGGGTAAACATTTTTCTTTCTCGCCACGGTTAAAAATGTGAACCTGATTTCTTTCGGAAAGCGTGAGGGCGTAGTCAAAAGCTGCATCACCGGCTCCTATAATCGCGATATTTTTGTTTTCAGTATCTTTTAAATCAAATACCTCATAAAAAACTTTATCTGCTGCTTCTTTTTCAATATTAACTCCTGTAATCTTTTTTGGTTTTGTTCCGGTGGCAATTACAACAATTTTACACTTATAAGTTTTTTGAAGTGTTTTTAAAACAAACTCATTTTTTTCGTGATGAAGTTTTATTACCTCATCAAATTCAATTTTGATATTATTATTTTTTATTTGTTGAATAAATTTTTCAAGCAAATCAGTTCCTGAAATGCCATCCGGGAAACCGAGATAATTCTCAACTTTGTTAGCATTTCTCATAAGTCCGCCGATATGATTTTTCTCAATTATCAGTGCATCAATATCATACCTTTTTAATTGTAAGACACAAGCAAGTCCAGCCGGTCCTCCACCTATTATAATTACCTTGTGTTTCATTTTGAAATTGCTTTAATTATTTCGTTCGATAATACCGGCTGACAAAAACCGTAAGAAAGGTTTTGTATTGTACCAAGATGAAAATCAAAATTATAAGCAGCCGTTGTATCAATCGGCATTAATATCTCGAATCCTTGTACAAAAGCTGAACGGGCAGTTGTTTCGCAACAAAGGTTAGTCATCACACCGCATATTATTATTTGTGTTTTATTATGCTTTCGCAGATAATTTTCAAGACCGGTTTTGTAAAAAGCATCGTATTGAGTTTTTTTAAAGATGATAGGAACATCACAAATAATTTTATCACTAATACGGCTTAGAGGATTATCTTCCGTAATTAAATCAGACCACCGAACATCCATCATCCCTGCATTTTCTTTATTGTTGATATGCTGAGTTAAAATTATTGGAACATCAAAATCTTCGCAGGTTTTTATTAATAAATTTATATTATTGATGATTGCATTTGCAGAAGGAATAAAAGCGTGAGATTCAGGTTTAAGAAAAAAATCCTGCATGTCGGTAACAAGTAAAGCCAGATTTTCAGTCTTTAATGAAAGTTCATTTTTACGGGAATATTTCAAAACATTGTTTTTAATATCCAAAGATTTCATTGAAATATTATCCTTTGTAAAATATTGTTCTTTCATTGAATAAAAGTATTTTTTTGCAAAGGTAAAATAATATCTGTCCAAGGGATATATTTGTGAAAAGGGAAATATGGGTAATAGTTAGAATTTATTTTATATTCAAAAAATCATTTGTATTAATATTTGCTTGTTTTAATATTGCTCGTAATGTTCCTTCGGGCATATCACCTGTATGATTTGGAATTGTAGTAAATTTTCCGGTGTTTTCATTATACCAAATTTCATGACTACCGGCTGCTTGTCGATAGAACATAAAACCAAATATTTTTAGTTTTTTTACTATTTCCCGATATTTAAAACCTGATAGTCTTCCCATAAACTATAATCCAACAACTAAAGGATAATTGAAATTATCTTTGAATGATGAAAATTTGTCATTTATGTTTTTAAAATCTTGTGCTTCAAGAAGTTTCTTGGCTATGTCTCTTGCAATTTCAATAGTTTCTGTTATTGTTCTTCCCTGAGCAACTAATCCTTGTAAATTATCAGAAGTAGCGAGATAATATCCTTCCGGTAATTTCTCAATATGAATATTAATTTTTTTTTCCATTTTATTTTTTTTTCAAAGGTAATATATTTATTTGATTTTTAAGTATTCAAAATATCTACAATTTTATCACCCTTTTGATAATCCCCCCTTTTGCATTTTGCAAGATGAAAAAATAAACCCCTTTTGGGAAACTGGTAGTATTTACTACAGACTGACCATAAATTTCACAAGAACGAATAACTTGTCCTTGTGCATTCACAATCATCAAAGAGCATTCCTCGTCCATAGGCACTATGATTTTAATAAAATCAGTGCATGGGTTCGGATAGAGTTTTACGGCGATTTTGTTATGATCATCAATTCCTGTGTACACTTCAATCCTGACAGAATCGATTTTGACATCACCAGTTACTAAATCGGTAATAGTCAGATAAAATGTCGTGTCCTGACAGATGTTGAGTGTTTGAGGATTAAGGATTCCCTGAATCTGAATCATTGATTCAGGAGTCCAGAAAATTTCAACATCCCCACTTCCACCAAAAAATGATCCTTCTAGGGTAGTGCTTGATCCCGAAACAATACTTTGGTCAGTACCAGCGTCAACAACTAAAGTGTCATATACAGAAATATAATCCACCTTCGTTTCCGTATCGGATAAAGATCCGTCAGAAACGGTCAATGAAACGGTATAATCACCGGCATCATTGTAGGTGTGTAAAGGATTCTGTGCGGTACTTGTATTCCCATCACCGAAATCCCACGACCA
>DAOVNY010000119.1 GCA_030630005.1 Bacteroidales bacterium
TGGTATTGAGAAATAAAAATTTGTACCTTTCCCTTCAACGGAATCAAACCATATTTCTCCATCAAGTAATTCAATTATTTTTTTAACTAAAGATAAGCCTATTCCCATACCACCGAATTTCCGTGTATGAGAATCATCTACTTGCCTGAATTGGTCAAAAACAATATCTTGTTTATTCTCAGGTATTCCAACTCCAGTATCTTTAACAAAAAATACAATTTTATCTTTTCCCGGCTTAAAACCGTATTCGATATACCCTTTTTCAGTAAATTTAATTGAATTTCTTAAAAGACGAATAAGTACCTTTTTTATTCTTAATTTGACGGAAAATATTTTTAAATCCTTTGCTTCATCAGGAAAATTAAATTTTATTTCAAGATGTTTTTTATCTTCTTTTTCTTGTATTGATTCAATATCAGCAACAATTTCATCGAAAATCGAACTAACTCGAAATTCGATTTTACTTAATTCCAATCTTCCACTTTTAATATCAGTAATATTAAGAATATCTTCAATTATTTCAAATAAATTATGCCCACTTTTATTAATCATTTTCACAAAATCAATAATATCTGCTTTAGGAACATTTTTATCAATCATTTCCGATAAACCGATAATTGCATTTAACGGAGTACGAAGTTCGTGTGAGATAGTAGATAAAAATGTAGATTTTAACCGGTCAGATTCTTCAGCTTTTTCTTTCGCTGCAATCAGCTTAAGACGATTATTCTTGATCTCTACGTTCTTAATATTTAAAAGTCTATATGCTTTGTTTCCACGTTTTATTTGGCGAACCAAAAGAAAAACAAAAACGCTAAACAAAATAATTCCTCCAAACAAAATATATAATAAAGATTTCTGACGTCTAAGTTGAGATTGTTTTTGTTTTTCCTTTATCTCCAAGTCTCTAATCAGTTTTTCAGAGTTTAAAAGTTTAATTTCTCTTTCTTTTTTTTCAATTTCAAAATCTGCCTGAAGGTTATTTTGTCGCTTCAACATTTCCTCATTAAAAATTGAATCTTTAAGAGAATGATGTTTTTCAAAATAATAAATGGCATTTTTAAAATCTTTTTTCTTTAAATACACATTACTGAGCCCTTTATAATTCTCAGTAATGGTTCCAACTATATTAAGAGGCTCTACAATATCACTACTAAGATTATAATACTTTATTGCTTTATCATATTGTTTTATCCTAACATAAGCATTGCCCAATTGACTATACGTTTGTCCAAGCCCGATTCTATTATCAATTTCTTTATCAATTTTCATCGACCTGTTATAATAATCAAAGGCTTTATTGTAGTCACCCCTATCTTCATAAAACTCCCCTATATTACTCAGTGAGATAGAAATACCTATTTTATCACCAATTTTTTCTTCTATTTCTAATGATTTCATATACAACTCAATTGCTTTATCATATTTACCTGTTTCATCGTATATAATTGCAATATTATTCAAGGATTCTGCAATTCCGGATTTATTACCCAAATCTTCTTCAATGCTAAGACCTCGCTGATAATAATCCAAAGCTTTATCATAATTTTTCCAATCATGATAAATTATTCCGATATTATTCAATGCTATTGCAATACCACTTTTTGATTTTAACTTTTCTTCAATTTCCAGAGATTTTAGATAATAAAATAATGCTTTTTCATGATTTCCCCATATCTGATATATATTTCCAATATTATTTGAAACTGTTGAAATCCCTTCATCATTATTTATTTTTTCATCTATTTGCAATGCTTCCAAATAGTATTCAAGGGCATATTTATATTTCCCAAGATAATCATAAGTAAGACCAATATTATTTAATGCACTTGCAATTTTTTTATCTGATTGTAAGGCTTTTTCGTATTCCAGGGATTTATTAAAATTCTCAAGAGCTTTTTCATATTTAGCAAATTTAATATATGTATATCCCAGATTATAATAACTTTTTGAAATAGAAGAAGTATCCCTTAATTCATTAAATAAAGTTAATGATTGTTGATAATAATCCACTGCATCTTTCATTTTATTGGAAAAATATGAAACATCACCTAAATTTGATAAAGCAATGGATTCTTCACGTTTCAATTTATTTTCTCTCGCAAATTTAAGAGCTGATTTTGCAAGTTCTAATGAATATTCTATCGAATCGGAAAGAAATTCTTTTGAAAGAGCATTAAGAATAGTAGTCTTTTGGGAATCAGATGCTGATTGTAGAGCATTTTTTAAGCTATCAACTTTATTTATATTAGTAGAATATGCCGATAGTGAAAAAGAAAAAACTATTATAGTTAAAAATATTTGAATTATTTTATAATAATATTTTAAAACTTTGCTCATATACAGGTAAAAATAAGTATCCGGATTTTTATAGCTAACAAAAATAATGAAAATATTGATTATTGCAAATAAACATTTGCGGATTTTAGGAGTAATGACAATACTATGAAATTCCAGCAGCTTTTCCTTTATTGAACATAACCAATTTCACTATAGCACCCGAATGCGGTAAATTTTTAATATGTATTTCTCCATTATGTGCTTCAATGATCATTTTAGCTGCTCTTAAACTTAATCCTACATTTTCATCATAATGATCCTCTCCCAAGCTAAATGGTTTAAATAAGTTATCCATAGCCTCTTTTGTAAATCCTCTGCCTCTGTCAATTATTTCGCAAATCATTTTATCATCTTTTTCATAAGCTTTTATAAAAACCATATCATTATCAGGAGAATACTTAACAGCGTTATGTAACAAACTTACAATAACTCTTTTCATAAGATTCATATCTATATCAATCTCAAGCAATTGATCAATTAGTTCCTTTCTGATAGCAACATTTTGTTCTTTTGCAAAGTCATCTATTTTGGAAATGCAGTCGTTAATCACTTTATCAATTTTATGAGGTTCTCTTGTAACGCTGTAGTTATTTGCCTGTAATTGTGTTATGATCAAAGCAGTAGTCGAAAAGTGTTCAAGGCGATCAACCGAGATTTTTAACAAATCAATAAATTCATAGAACTCATTATCTTCTTCCATACTATCTTTTAATAAGCAAGCAGCACCAACAATTCCATTCAGGGGAGTCCTTATTTCATGACTTATCATCTTCAAAAATGAATTTTTGGCATTATCCAACCCTTGCAATTCTTTGTTGGCTTTATCCAAATTTTCCATTGCCTTTTGAAGTTGAGATGTTCGTTCCTGTACTTTTTCTTCCAGAACCAAATTCATGTTTTCTAAAATAACCCTTTGGGTTTTTAATTCCAATTGGGTTTTTACCCTTTCCATCAATTCTCTGGCATCAAAAGGTTTGGTCACATAATCCTGCCCTCCTATTTCAAAACCTTTTATGATATCTTCTTTTTGGGTTTTTGCGGTTAAAAAAATAACCGGAACATCCTTTGTTCTTTCATCTGCCCTGAGTCTGCGGCATACTTCATAACCATCCATTTCAGGCATCATAATATCCAATAAAACCAAATCAGGCGGATTATCGGTAAGCGCAATCTTTAAAGCTTTTTCGCCATTTATGGCTACTTTCTTTTTAAAGTCTTCTAATAAACCGGTAAGTACATCAATATTTTCCGGAGTATCGTCAACAATTAAAATTGTGTTGTTAAAGAGATTTTTTTCCATGATTATTTGTTTAAGTTATTTTTTATCAATGCTAAAACGTTTATTGCTTCATCAAAATCATATCGGATGACTGAAGTTTTAAGAATTTCAAAATCCTTCCCTTTCATACCGGCATCACCCAATTCATATATTAATTGAGCAGCTTCAGGGTCGTTCTCTTCAAGCAGTTTTTCCAGATTTTTTATAATTGCAATGATTTTAGTTTTATCAAACATTGTTGTTTCAGCCTTTTTTTCAAATTCAAGTTTTTTATTCATTACATTAAACAACAACTTTAACTCTGCCTCCATCTGAACGATATGACTACCGAAAGCAGAATTATTCCTGCCAAGAACAGCCTGTTCAACCTTTTTAGAAAGCTCATGTATTTTCTCTGCCTCAATGTTTCCGCTTACACCTTTAAGTGTATGTATTAATCTGTGAGCTGTTTCATAGTTTTTGCTCTCAAAATTCTTTTTGATTTCTGAGCATACTTCCTGATTATTTGTAAAGAATTTTTTCAAAATATTCAGATACAGTTGTTTGTTCTGATTTACTCTTTTTAATGCATCCGAAATATTAATTCCCTGTATATCCGGAATTACAATATCTGTTCTTTGAACCTTTTTTTTGCCGGATTTTTCAAAACTATTGGCATCTTTTTTAGTTATCCACTGTAGTAATTTAGCAAATAGTTCATCAGGGTCAATTGGCTTTGCAATAAAATCCATCATTCCTGCCTCAAGGCATTTTTCTTTTACACCTGTCATTGCATCGGCGGTCATAGCAACTATTGGCAGTATTTTATAATCTTTAAGTTTTCGGATTGCTATTGTGGATTCATAACCATCCATTACGGGCATTTGCAAATCCATCAGAATCATATCGTATTTTGATGGTACACCTGACTTTTTAACTTTATCAACAGCAATCTTTCCATTATCAGCAAACTCAACCATTAATCCAACCGACTCCAACAGTTCGGAAGCTACTTGCTGGTTGATATCGTTATCCTCCACCAATAATATCTGTGCTCCGGAAATTTTTGGCAGATCGTCAAGGTATTTCATTCCTTTGGTATATTTTTTTGATTTCATGGTACCCTCTTTCCCAAATACCCCCATAATGGTATCAAACAATAACGAGTAACTAACGGGCTTAACGAAAAATGCTGCTAATCCAAGTTCATCTGCCATCTTCTTTAATTTCTCCTGACCATAAGCAGTAACCATTATTATAGTTGGAGGCTTAGGTTTAATTTTTTTGTCGTGCAAAATAATTTCAGCGGCTTCCAAACCGTTCATATCGGGCATTTTCCAATCCATTAAAACCAGTTCAAAAGGTTTCTTCTTTGCTTGCCGTAATATCTCAATTGCTTCAGGCCCGGATCCTGCCAATGTTACTTCAAAAGAGAAAGACTTAAGTGTTTCTTTTAAAAACTCTCTTGAGGTCTCATTATCATCGCAAACGAGAACAGACATTCCCCTTAAGTCTAAGGATGGTGCAAACTCTTTTAAGGTAGCTTCTGTGGATTTCCCAAATTCTGCTGTAAAACTAAATGTACTTCCTTTGCCGTATTCACTTTCAACCCATATCTTTCCGTTCATCATTTCAACAAGGCGTTTGCAGATAGTTAATCCCAGCCCGGTACCGCCGAATTTACGAGTGGTTGATGAATCTGCCTGTGTGAAAGATTTGAATAGTTTTCCTTTTTGTTCTTCCGTTAACCCAATACCTGTATCTTTAACTGAAAATTTGAGTCTTATTTTACCATCAAATATTTTCTCCAATTCTGTTGAAAAAACAATTTCACCTTTTTCTGTGAATTTAACCGAATTACTTGCAAGATTTGTTAATATTTGTCCGACTCTTAACGGGTCGCCAATAAGGTTTAACGGTACTTCAGGGGAGATTGCAAAAACTACCTCCAGTCCTTTCTGCTGTGCCTTGTATGTAACCAGACTTGATACATTATCAAGTACTTCTTCCAGATTGAAATCTATATTTTCAATTGTCAGCATTCCGGCTTCAATTTTGGAGAAATCAAGTATCTCATTGATGATACCAAGCAATGCTTGTGCCGATCTTTCAATTTTAATTAAATAATCCGATTGTTTATTATTCAATTCCGTCTTTAAAGCGAGGTGGGAGAGTCCGATTATTGCATTCATAGGTGTACGTATCTCGTGGCTCATATTGGCCAAAAAATCACTTTTTGCTTTATTGGCATTATCGGCAATTTTTTTTGCTTCAAGCAGGGCTTTTTCCATCTGTTTACGCACGCTAATATCTTCTTTGATCGCCATAAAGTTGGTAATTTCATTCTGCTCATTTAGTATGGGTGAAATGGTGGTAGACTCCCAGTATAAATCCCCGTTTTTCTTTGTATTCTGAAACTCCCCTTGCCATACTTTGCCTGATAAAACCTTACGCCAAATATTTATGTAAAAAGAATCTTGTACGATACCTGTTTCTAAAATTTTGGAATCCTTGCCGATTACTTCCTCAGGCATATAACCGGTACATAATGTAAATGCAGGGTTAACATATTCTATTTTTCTTTTACGGTCAGTAATGATAACTGATGACGAGTTTTGTTTTACGGCTTGAGAAAGTTTTTGTATTTCCTGAGTTCGTTCCTTAACCAAAACCTCAAGATGATCCTTGTGTTTTTTTAATGCTTCCTCTGCCTGCTTACGCTTTTCTTCCAACTCCATATTGTATAGGGCAAAAGCAATATCTTCGGCAATTTCTTTAAATAGAGATTGTTCTTCTTTATCAGTAATATAACGAGCAGGTAATGAAATGTTTAATATCCCATAATTCTTTTCTCCATATTTCAGGTTCAATACCATACTACCACTCTCACTCTTTTTGTGCAGTTTTAACCAGGGGCAGTCTTTACAGTCTGATTCCATATCTTCTATCAAAACAATGTCATCTGTCTTAATCGCTTCGTTGAAGCAAGAAGGAGTATAATCGCGTAAAAATTTTTCATCCGGTTTTACAATATCAATATTACCACCTTCTCCGGCAAAATCAATGATCTTACCATCATCATCAAAAATAGCAATCCAGGCACTGTGAAATTCCCGGGTTTTAATGAAATTTTTACATGCTTTTTTAATCAGGATTTCGCGGTCTTTTTCTTTTACAAGAAGCTGATTGACATTACGGATGGCACGAAGGACTGAATTTAAGTGTTCAATCCTTTGGGTCCGGGCTTTAACTTCTTCTTCAAGGTTTTCGTTTAATTTATTTAACTTATGCTGGGTCAACACAAGTTCTTTATTTGTTTCATCAAGCTCCCTGCTTTTTAAAACTGCATTTTCATTAGTAGAAAGAAGAAGATCAACTATTTGCAGGCGGGTTGAACCAATTACATATTTTTGATCACCGTAAACCATTTCAAAATTGGATTCAGTAATTATATCTTCTCTGCTTTCTATACTACGAATAATATCATTAACTTTTGAGATAATAAAATCTTCACTATATGGTTTTGTAACAAAAGTGTCTGCTCCACAAGCTAAACTTTTGAATATTTCTTCGGGTCCTGAAAGAGATGTCATAAGGATTACCGGAATTTTTTTAAAATTCTCATCGGATTTGATACGCTTGCAAAGCTCGTATCCGCCTATTTTGGGCATAACCACATCGCTGATAATAATATCAGGAACATTTTGTTTTAACATGGCAAGAGCTTCTTCGCCATCATTAGCATGTTGAACTTTGTAA
>DAOVNY010000126.1 GCA_030630005.1 Bacteroidales bacterium
CATAAAGATTTTCAGGAAAAATATGGATATAATTCATTTGATGATCTTTTTGAAAAAGCATATTTTTCATTCAATATCGGGATGCGAAAACCCAATCTGGATATTTACGAATTTATTTTAAAACGTCATGATCTTAATCCTTCAGAAACCCTTTTTATTGATGATTCTTTACAAAATATCGACCCTGCCAAACAACTCGGAATGAAAACATATTTTCTAAGAGAAGAAGATGAAATTGTAAGCGTTTTTGATAATGGGAAATTTAAAATGGCTCTATAAGAATATAGAGGATAATCAAAATTGTTAATATATGCTGAAATTATTTTTAAGGTTTTTGATAAATCTTAGAGTCGTCTCTATATCCACTAATATCTTTATACCAATCTTCATAAACAGTTCCTCCACTTTCAGCCCATTCTATAAATTTGAGGTATCCTAAATTAATTTCAGTTTTTTCTATAACATAATCTAAATTTTCAGGTATATTTATTGCCCATGGCAAATTATTTTCTGTCAGAAAATATCTGCCAATGGATGGATCACTATCATCTTGGAAAGTGCCAAATAATGATAAATCAAACAAGTCAGTTGGTTCGTGATTAGTTAAATGAACTTCGCAATTTATATTTTCATTTATAACTATAAATGGATTAAAATTGCCAATATCTAAATCTTCATAAGTTATTGTATTTGGTTCAAAAATTATATGTAGTACAATTGTATCAGGTTCTACATAAAGTACACCCGGTGTAGTATTTACACCAATACCAGAACCCGGATAAAGCATTAAAACAGTAGGATCATCATATGCAATAAATGTAGCTTTTGATTGATTTGCTTCTGTTCCGTTAGAGTTTAAATCAAATATTGTAGTTGGTTTTAATGAATATCCGGTTACAGATGTTATATCATTGGGGTCAATAGATGGAAATTGAAAACCAAACCCATTTTTAAATGATGCACCAAAAGCTTTAATTATAAATGTGGCTTTAATACTATCAACAATTTCATTATCTGTTTTATAAATATCAAAATTATAATCTATTACCAAATCATTAAAATCATAATCTCCCTTGCCCGGATATAAATCTTCAAATACCAATGAACCTAAATATGAATCATCTTCACCGCTACCATCAACACTACATAAATTACCACCATTATCTGATATTCCGGAAATAATTTCAAAATCACCAAATACCATACCTGCTAAAATGGTTACAGAACAGCTGGTATGTATTTCAACATTCAAAATATTATTCACATAAACTTTAATTGTAGAACCCATTTTATTATGATTATTTGCACCAATAAAACTAAATGGACCTTGTACATTGTCTTCAAATATAACATAATTGTGATTTGATCCTTTTTTTTGTGTTACCTTGACTAAAGGATTGCTTTCTGTACCCTGATATTCTAATTCTAATTCTGTGATTTGACCATCACATTCACCACAATCATCATTTAATGCGTTAAAACTTTTATAAGAATTATTAAAATCATAAAATAATGCATCACCATCAAAATCTACTAATTCTTCAGTAATACCATTTGTTAATTTTAAGGATTCAAGATAACTTGGTATTGTTATTTTTGTTTTTAGTAATCGAGTAGTAGTATCTATCGGATAACCTTTATAAAATAATTTTATACCTTCAGGTGATAATATTTTAGTTCTCATTAAACCTATATCATAAGGTAATGTTATTTCAATATTTATATCCTTTGTAGTTTGCCAATTAAAATCATAAGGTACTACAATATTATCTATATTTTTATTTGTGTTATTATTTTGTGGTGGGTTTTTACAGGCTGATAATACACTAAATAAAATTAATATAATTATAAATAAATTTTTCATTTTTTCATCTTTTTATTATTTATAATATTTGTCAAATTTCATACCATAAATATGAATTACTTATTATTCAATAAATTAAAAGATTGAAGTAAATAAGAAAAGTATCAATGTGAAAAAATAATTCCAATATTGGAATTATATAATAATTAATTAATTTGCCTGGCAGGATTTAATTCAACAAAAAAAGACACCTGAATTATTAAATTCCTTCAGAAAGATCATTATTTTTTCAGTCTTCAAACAATAAATAGCAGGGGAGGAGTCGTTATAATCAAAAATTATTTTTTAGAATAAATCAACACATAGTAAAATTTTATTTAATTTTATCGATTAAGAAAAAACTATAAATACTCATGGATGAAGATAAGCAAGCATTCAAGCGAAATCTTGATGAATTGATCAAGTTATTTCGAAAACTAAAAGATAAAACTGCAGTTGAAAATATGCCTGGAGTTGATAAAGCTATGTATCAAAATTTCGAGGTATTTTTGAGCAATTATGATAGTATGAAATCTCATATTACGGATGATCTTTATGAGCAATTTGGTAAACCGATGAGAAAAATGATTGCAGATCTTGTTGCTCAACTCAAAAATGAATTAAGCAAAGAAGACATCATAAAACTTGAAGAAACCGAAGATGTTGAAATAATAAAAGATATCGAAGAAATTGATAAATTATTAAAAACCCCTAAGCTAAGTTCCGAAGAAATTGACAAACTCTTAGATGAAAGGTCATCATTAAAAAATTAATTATATTTGCCAAATCAAAATAATTTAAAAAGTTATGAAAAAATTATTAATTCTCGTTTCTGTAATATTCTTGTTTTCAAGTGTATATTCTCAAGATAAGAAAGTAAACCTTAAGAAAAATTTTGGTGTCAAAATTGATGTATTCTCCGATATATGGATGGATATTCCTGATGACATCACTCTGAAAACCATCAATAGAGGTTGCGATATTTATGGAATGTATAATTTCCCTATTAAGGAAAGTAATTTTAGTTTTGCTGTCGGATTCGGTCTTGGTATTCATAATATGTACAGCAATACTATTGCCGGAGTAATTAACGATTCAACAATTTTTGGTGTAATTCCTGATTCGACTACATACAAAAAAAGCAAAATATCAGTTACATATTTTGACATTCCAATTGAATTTAGATTAAAAACTAAAAGCAAGTTCACTTTTGCACCTGGTTTTAAAGTAGGGTATTTGATAAATAAACATTCAAAATATAAAGGGAAAGATCTTACGGGATTAAATATTGATATTATACAGAAAACAACTGATATTAGAAATCTTGAGTCTTTAAGATTTGGACCAACTTTAAGAATAGGTTACGATTGGTTTAATCTTTCTGCCTATTATTCTTTATCAAAATTATTTATAAAAGAAAAAGGACCGGAAATGTATCCTATTTCTGTGGGCATAACTCTTACTCCTTTTTAGATCAACAAAAACAATAAAAGCATTATAGAAACTCCTGTAAGAAACCCGGCATAAACCTGCGGTGGATTATGGGAGTTTAATTTTATACGAGCAAATCCTATTAATCCCGAGCATAAAATCACCAGAAATATCAAAAAGGGGATATTTACTTTAAATACGAAAGATATTCCGAGCAATGTTCCGAGCAAACCTCCGATAGCTATCATGTGAATACTAATTTTCCAGAAAAAATTTATTATCAAGGTGATAATAATCAATAAAGTAGAACCAAGAATAAAAAAATAAAAAAGTGGTGCTATTTGTATTTGCCGGAATAAATAATACGCAAGAAAATAAAATATTGCAGTAATGATAAAGGGGAAAGTGCGTTCTTCGCGATTGTGCATATAAAAGGATTTTATCACTCCGTTTTTCAATAAAAGAAAGATGAAAAATAAAGGAAGAACAAGAGTGATAATAAAAGCTAAACCTATGATCTGCCATTTTGCAATTTGAGGAATTAAAAGTGCAAAATATGCATGCAAATTAAACAGAATTATTAGTGCATAAGTTGGAATTATCAGTGGATGAAAAATGTATGATATTGCTTTTGCTAATTTTGTTTCCATTAAAAAATTTTTATAATTCTTTTCTAAGACGTGCAACGGGAATATTCAATTGTTCGCGGTATTTAGCAACTGTTCGGCGGGCAATATTATATCCTTTTTCTTTAAGGATGCCGGTAAGTTGCTCATCGGTTTGTGGTTTAATCTTGCTTTCGGATTCGATACATTCAGATAGTATTTTTTTGATTTCCCGGGTCGAAACTTCTTCGCCTGAGCTGGTTTGCATTGATTCGGAAAAGAAAAATTTTAATAGAAATGTACCAAAAGGGGTTTGAACATATTTACTGTTGGCAACCCTTGATATTGTAGAAATATCAAGATCAACTATTTCGGCTATATCTTTCAGTATCATCGGACGAAGGTTTTTTTCATCACCTGTATAAAAATAATCCTTCTGATAATTCATTATAGCATTCATGGTAACGAACATTGTATTTTGTCGTTGTTTAATTGCATCAATAAACCATTTTGCAGAGTCAATTTTTTGCTTCACAAACATGAAGGCTTCTTTTTTCTTCTTATTCTTTTTATCTCTTGAGTAATCTTCAAGCATATTTATGTACGACCTGTTAAGTCGTAGTTCGGGTGAGCTTTTTGAATTAAGAGATAATTCCAGTTCTCCATTAATATTCGAAATAATAAAATCGGGTATAATATAGTGGTTTGTTTTTGAAGTTTCGCCAAGTGAATTTCCCGGCTTTGGATTTAATTTCAAGATTTCATCAATTGCTTCTTTTAGTTCCTCATCTGTGATCTCGGTTTTTTTAATTATTTTAGTGTAATGTTTTTTAGTAAATTCATTAAAATTCCTTTCAATAATTTGAAGTGCCAGCTTAATGGATTTTTCTTCGGTATTTTTTCGTTTTAGCTGAAGAAGCAAACATTCCTGAAGATTTCTTGCCCCAATTCCCGGAGGATCAAAATCCTGAATAATTTCAAGTACTTCCAGAATATTTTTTTTTGTTGTGTTAATATTTTGTGTGAAAGCCAAATCATCGACCATTGCCTCAATATCACGATAAAGATAACCTGATTCATCAATGTTACCAATTATGTTTAATCCGATAAGGTACTGTTTTTCGTCGAGCGGTCTTAAACCCAGTTGAGAGATCAAGAGTTCCTGAAAACTTATTCCCGAAGAGAAAGGAATATCTTTTCTTTCATTGTCGGCACTGGTATTATTGGCATTTAATTTATACGCCGGAATTTCATCTTCATCAAGATAGTCGTTCAGATCAAACTCATCATTATTATTATCGGATTCTTCTGAAATTTCATTTTCAACTTCCGAATCAGAATTTTCTACATCAGTTACATCTTCAATATCTTCGAGAGCAGGATTTTCCTCTATCTCTTGTTTTATGCGTTGTTCAAGAGCCATAGTAGGTATCTGCAACAGCTTCATCAACAATATTTGCTGTGGCGATAACTTTTGAAGTAACTTTTGTTGTAGTCTTTGATTTAACATCGTTTTTCTCTACTATAAGAATTTGCTCTTAAATATTTTTTGAAATTACAAAATTCTATTCAAAATATCAAATTTTTTTTAAAATTCAGCATTTTGAGGTGCTCTCGGAAAAGGGATTACATCTCTGATATTCCCCATTCCGGTAATAAATAACATCAGCCTTTCAAATCCCAAACCAAAACCACTATGAGTAACTGTACCAAATTTTCTTGTTTCTAAGTACCACCAAAGTTCTTTTTCAGGAATATTTAATTCTTTCATTCTGTTAAGAAGTTTGTCATAAACTTCTTCTCTTTGCGATCCTCCGATTATTTCTCCTATCTGTGGAAACAAAACATCCATTGCTCTTACTGTTTTCCCGTCGTCATTTTGTTTCATATAAAATGCTTTAATACCTTTGGGATAATTAGTAATTATTACAGGTTTTTTGAAATGTTTTTCAACGAGAAATCTTTCATGCTCCGACTGAAGATCGGCTCCCCAATCTTCGATCAGGTATTGGAATTTTTTCTTTTTATTTGGTTTGCTGTTTTTCAGAATGTTAATAGCTTCGGTATAAGTAATTCTTTCGAATTTGTTTTCCAGAACGAAATTTAACTTTTCTATCAGTTCCATTTGCCGTTCATCTTGCTTTTTGTTTTTTTCTTCGTCCAGTAATCTTTTACTTAAAAAACTCAGGTCATCACTACAATTCTCAAGTGCATATTTCACAAGATATTTCAGCATATCCTCTGCCAGATCCATATCATCGTTAATATCTGCAAAAGCAACTTCCGGTTCTATCATCCAAAACTCGGCAAGATGACGACTTGTATTTGAGTTTTCGGCTCTGAAAGTAGGACCAAAAGTATAAACTTCGGTAAGT
The DNA here is from genome assembly GCA_030630005.1 of Bacteroidales bacterium. GTDB lineage: Bacteria > Bacteroidota > Bacteroidia > Bacteroidales > JAIORY01 > JAIORY01. The sequence goes on from DAOVNY010000126.1 coordinate 6,255, forward strand.
GCTAAAGCAGCAAGTTCTGCCTCTAATTGCCCTGAAACAGTCAGATTAGTTTCTTTACCAAAAAAGTCTTTAGTATAGTCTACTTTTTTATCCTTAGTAAGAGGTGGATTTATCGGGTCGAGAACTGAAACTCTAAACATTTCGCCGGCTCCTTCGGCATCCGAGCCTGTGATAATCGGAGTGTGAATATTATAAAATCCTCTATCGTTAAAAAACTTATGTACTGCAAATATCATTGCATGACGTACCCTTGTGATAGCTCCAAAAGTATTGGTTCTGAAACGAAGATGTGCTATCTCTCTTAAAAACTCCAGTGAATGTTTTTTTGGCTGAAGAGGATATTTTTCAGGATCAGCTTCGCCAAGTATCTCAATTTTTTCTGCAATAATTTCAATATTTTGACCACTTCCTTTTGACTCGATTAATTTGCCATCAACCGAAATTGCAGCTCCGGTATTTATATTTATAGTATCTTTTTTGTCGATATTAGTAAAATCAACTACGATTTGAATATTATGTATTACCGAACCATCATTTAAGGCAATGAATGCTACATTTTTACTTTCGCGTTTAGTTCGCACCCACCCTTTTACATTTACTTGTTTTCCAAAGTCTTTTGTTTTTAAAAGATCAGCGATTTTAGTTCTTTTCATAATCTTTGTTGATTTAAAATTTTTTACAAAAAAACGACTTTTTCGTCGTATAACCAATGTTTTACTAAAATTTTGTGAAA
>DAOVNY010000074.1 GCA_030630005.1 Bacteroidales bacterium
CGCCGAACTGTGTCAAATGCGACACAGCTCAAAATCTCTTTTGTCTGATGAACCGCCAAGTACGAGACCCGTACGCTTGGTGGTGTGAGAGGCGCACTGGCGGTCATTTGACCGTCAGCCGTCTACTCAATTACCAACTGGGCTTTCTTTATTCATTTCAAATTTACTGCTTTTGTATCAACAATGCACAAAATTGATTTAGTTTTTTGGGAAGGAAAAAACGTTGGCAATTGCATACTCTTTGGGCATTTTTGGTTTGCGTGTTTGCCTGTGTAAATGCCCAATGTGTATGCAATTTCGGGAAGCCATTATTTACTCAGGCACATAAATTATCTCTCCATTTTCCAATTGATATGCTGCTCCAACTCTTTTTCCTTTTTTCCCTTTACCCGATTGGTCTTCAGAAGGTTTATATTTGGTTATTTTTTCTCCTTCTTTAGTAATTATCTCCATGTTTTCTTTTCCCGGGTTTTTTATCATTGTAAAATCTTCTTTTGAAAACATTTCGGTCATGTTATAATGAGCTACTAATGCTACCATTAAGGCAACGGCAAAAACCATTGCTACATCAAAAAGATTTGTTAGTACAGATAAAGGATTTTGATCATCCTGTTGTTTTATTAATCGTCTTTTTCTCATAATAAAATTCTAATTTGATAATACAACCTGCTTTTTGTTTTTTGTATTGCAATTACATTCTTTATGCTTTACAACTCCATTCTGTATCAGGTTTACTATAAATTCAAGGGTATTCAAATCAGAAGTGTACCAGCGTTGTTTTATTTGTAATGTAATAAAACCAATAGCTCCTATTAATATTCCAACTACAGTTGTTGCAAAAGCAATTTGCATATTTTCTGCCATTGAAGCAATATCACCGGTAGCTAACCCAACTAAAGCCGGTCCCATAGGAATAAGTGTTCCCATTAGCCCAAGCATTGGTCCTATTTTGGTAAGTGTTTTTGATTTGCCAAGGTCTCTGTCTGCATAAATTTCGTAGTCGGCAAGTATTTTTTCGCAATGAATTTTTGAATGTGAATATTGAATAATCTTGTCGATAAAAGTTGTTAGTTCGCTTTTATTCTTTTCTTTAATATCCTTTAACAGGTCAAGTGCATTGGTTTCATTTAACTGCTCTGTTGTTTCTTCAATTTTTTTATTTGTTTTCATCCGGTTGATGTAAAAACCATAAAAGCCTCCAATCATCAGCAATGATTTTATAAAAAAATAGAGTAAAAATATAATTACCGGAACTAACAAACCGGTTGATATCCAGTATAATGCTTTAGTTATAATTTCCATTTTTCAAGTTTTTTAATTTTTTTGTTTAATTTGATTTTATAAAATATAATTCCTGTAAATAATGCAAGAATTGTTATGCTTATTGATAGGAGAAGTGATTTGTAATCAATAATTGCCGCATAAGAAACAACGGAATATTTTGCATAAAACACACTAATGACTACTCCAATAAATAGAATGAAAATATTTATCAGGAACTTGACTTCGTATCTTAAATCTATTTTTGGGATGAGTATTTTTAAACCGTAAGCTAATAGTAAAATTACAGCAAGAATGACAAAAGAATATCCTGTGGCAACTCTGCGAAAGCTATAGCCTGTAAAATAAAAAAAGACTATGGTTTCCAAATAAAATATAGCAATAAATATTAGTACTCCGGGTACTACTTTTGCTATTTTCACAAATCTCATTTTCTTTTCCCTGAAAAGATTTTGTAACATCCCGATGCTTATTAGTATTCCTGTTACAGCTTCAATACAAATTATAACTGCAAAATTTATCATTATCCTGCTATTTGAAAAAAGGAATGATAAATCTGATTTATTTTGCTCTATTGCAAAAGGATAAAGTAAATAAGAATAAAGAGCTGCTACACATGCTACAATAAACGGTGCAAACTTATTTCTGAAAAAAGTAATTTTCAGACTAAATTTTAATATGACTAATACAAATAATATTATGATTAAATTTCCCATTTATATGAAATAACACAAAGAAACAAGCTAACAACAAAGAGAGCAGGTAAAACAAAAACCTGTGCTATATCTACTGATTTTGCCAAAAATAATTCCGATAAATGAACCGTGTTAATAAGCAAAACAATAATAGAAATAATTAGATTAGTTACCTGTACCCATTTACCAGTAAAAAAAAGACAAAGACAAATCATTGCCACAGGAATTAAAAAAGTAAACCCCATTGTTAGCGACATTCCCAAAGGAACGGCTCCTGTAGAGTTTGGTTTTGCAATATTTACTCCGTAAAAAACAGGCATGAGATGTAAGATAGTATGAAATACCAGCCCAATAAGAATAATTAGCCAAAGGATTGAAATTTTTGTTTGCATAATTTTAATTCCTTCTTTTAATAACAAAAACAATTAATAAAACGAGCCCAATAATACTCCCTAATATTACAATCCAGTTATTTACAAATTTGTTTTGTTGTTTATTGGCTTGTTTTTTCTGCTGTATTTCTTCTTTTTCCAACACAAGGCTTTTATCTGCATTTTCATTTTTAAGTTCCTTTACATCAGATATTTTTTCGTTATACTCCTGTTTAAGTTTTTCATCAATATTTTTACTGATAAAATCTTTTAGTTTGGTGTTATCACAAACAAAACCACTGCATCCCGCATTATGCTCTTTAATAAGTTGAGCATGGAGTTTTGCCATTTCCCTGATTTGTTCAATTGATGCTTTCCAGTATCCTTTTCGTACTGTTTCGAGCATAACTGCTGTCATTTCCTGTAAAGCATACGGATTTTTCTCATTAAAGAATTTATGGATATTCAGATTCAAATTATCTTTTACATAAATATCATAATAGTTTTCCCAGATATATTTATCAATTGCCTGTGGTTTCATAACATTCCAACCATAAGTATTGCGAAATGTTTCGGCAAAATGCTCAGCAGAACTTGCTTCTCCTTTCATATATTCTTTAATATATTTAGGATTAAATATTGTAGAACGTGCTTCAACACCAATAGCTTCTTTTAATTCCTGCATACGAGGGTTGCTGACATTTCTGAAATCGTTAAAATAAGCAGTTGGGTCGTTACCTGTTACATGCCGTACTGCAAGGTTCATTCCGCCCATAAATTCATACACATGGTCGAGGCTGAGTGCTCCCCATGTGTTACTCTGGCGAGGCTGTACTACGACTTCGGTATTTTGTAATGCAGCTTCAAAAGCTCCTTTTATAAATTTACCCCAGTCATCGCCTTGTCCATACAAAGCCCCCATATTATTGATATAAGTTTGTGCAATTTGTTCTTCATCTTCCCACGAATCGCCATCTTCAACCAGTCCCATTATACCGGTACCATAATTTCCATTTACTCCACCAAACACCCGTAAAGCAGATAAACGACGAGCATCTCTCGGTGAAATGCCTTTCTCAACCATAACTCTTTCCGCATCAAGCACCCCGCTTTTTACGTAATTTAACGAATCGGCTGCATCATCAGCTTTTGCTGCCATATCAACAGCTTTATTAATAAGATATAGTCTTGAAGCAGCCAAATCACGCAATTGTCCTGATGTTTGTACTACAACATCTATACGTGGCCTGCCGAGTTCTTCAACAGGGATAAGACGTAAATTTTGAACCCTTCCAAAAGCATCACGAATAGGTTCTACACCGAGTAAATATAGTATTTGGGCAATGGTTGCCCCTTCGGTGGATATAAAACTGGTTGACCATAGTGTAAAACTTATTTTTTTTGGATAGCGTCCTTTTATTCTTTTTTCTTCTTTAAGTAATGATTTTGCCAGTTTAACCCCTACATTCCAGGCTTCCGGCGAAGGTGTCCTCTCGGCATCAATGGAATACATATTTCTTCCGGTAGGCAAGCTAAACGGATTGGCAATAGGGTCGCCTCCCGACGATGGCGAAACAAATCCCCCGTTTAATGAATTAATTGTGCTGTTTAGTTCGCTATTAGTACTTTGAAGTAAGTTTTCTTCATATTTACTTATTGACAGTATATTCGTTTCAATCTTCAGGACTGCTTTTGCATATAACGCCTCTTTACGTTCTAATTTAACAATTAACTTATCAGCTTTCTGAATGGCATTTTGGCATTTTTCATTCCATGAATCTTGTTTATATAAATAAATAATTTCTTTTGCCCCTGTTTGTTGCGATTCTTTCAGATAATCAAGGGCTTTTGTATTATTTTTATACCATTCCAATGATTTAACAAGATTTTTTAATTCTTCTTTGCTTAACTTGTTTATCTTATCTTTAAAATCTGGTGAGAAAGCTATTTTAAAGTTCTTAATATATTCAGGACTTAAACATTTTTCTGTTTTTTGTTTTAATATTTTTTGTTTTTCCTGTTCAACTTCTTTTGTTAAGGTTTTGCTATCAAGTAATTTAAAAGTTTTGTTTTTTAATTCCTCATTTTGCATGAAAATAAGTAATTGCTGTATATCATTATTTCCTGCAATTATAAGGTTTTTGTACATTTCAGGAGACATTGATTTAATACGTTTTGCTATTTTCATTGCTTTTTTATAAGCAAGAGGGTCAGCCATTTTAATAGCTTTTTTAAAGACTTTTTCCGATTTTAACGAAGTAATAAATTCTTTTTTTTCGGGGTCGGCTATAACTTTTACCATAATCTCTTTTAACTGTAAAATAGTAGTGTCATTAGCAAGTATTTCCTTTTTTAATATGTTCCTTTTATTATCGACAAGTTCTATCATTTGCCCCATAACAGCACCCATACTGTTTTGGTGTTGTGCTTTTTGCCATTTATGTGCTTTTTCAATGTCTTCCTTAGAAAGTGTATTTTTTATTATCTGCCCGGTATTTGCTCCTGCCTGTACTTTTGCAACAATTTTTTTGGCTTTGCTCAAATAATTTTTATTAAAAAAGACTCTGTCCTGAATATTTTGCGGAGTTATTTTCCCTTTCTGAACATCTAATTCAGCTAAACTGTATGCAATTGGGTCGGTAGCCATTAATCTTGCCGTGTTTTTTGTTTGTTCGGAGGTATAATATTGCCCAAGGGTATAAAGTCCTCCGGTAACCTTTTCTTCTTCAATTTCTTCAAGATATTCATGTATTTTATGTATATCTTCAGAGGAATAATTTTTGATATTATCGAGCCCCAAATCTTTATCTATTCCGATATTGGTAACAATTTTTTTAATGCTTTGTGCATATTGTTCTCTGACAGATCCGTCTGATAATAAATTATATTTATCTAATTTTTGATTGAGTTTATCCAATTCACCATAAGTGCCGCTTTCCATAAACGGAGGTGTGAGATATGTGATAAGACGTGCATAAGTTCGTCGTTTGGCAATTATGCCTTCTCCAATATTTGAAATAGTGTAAATATACGAATGAGGGATATTGCCTATTAATACATCCGGCCAGTCGTAGCAAGATAAAGCAACCTGCTTTCCCGGGGTAAACTCAAGGCTTCCGTGTGTACCAAAATGGATAATCGCATCAGCTTTAAATTTATGGCGTGTCCACAAATATGATGCTATGTAAGTGTGGGGAGGGGCAACTTTAGCACCATGTACTAATTTTTGAGAATCATCGCCAATACCGGGAAGAGGTTGTGGAAGGATACATATATTTCCGAATTGTATTCTTGTAACTGCAATAAAATTTTTACCGTTTTGTTCTACAGCCATATATTTTCCGGGAGCAAGTCCATATTTTTCAACAACATTATTATATAGCTCTTCGGGCATATCATTTTTACACCATTTTTCATATTCGGTTGTTTGCACTAATGCAGGCATACCTGTTTTTAAATATTCCTGAAATGTTCCAATAGCATAAGCCCCAAGCACAGGTCCTTTTTGCATAATCAATTTTTCAAATTCTTCTTTTGTTTCAGGAAGATTTTCTACTTTATAACCTTCTACTTTCAACTTTTTCAGAACATTATAAAGCGATGGCACTACTTCCATATTGGAAGCTACCATAGCATTCTGTCCCGGGCCTTTAAAATAATATATTGCTACTTTTTTTTCATGGTTTTGCTTTTTGTGGAGTGTCATCCATTTGCTAACCATATCGCAAAAATCATCCATGCGTTTTGGGATGGCATCAAAAATTTTATACCCGTTTTCATCTTTAAATTGTGCTGTTATTGCATACGGGGCAACAGCTCCGTCTATTTCGGGCAACACAATACTCATAGATAACATCCCCCCGGCAAGACCTTGCGGATATTTCACCCATTCGTTATATTCTGAAAAAACAGCTATAGGAGAAAGCAAAGGGATATTTTGTTCTTTCAGCCATTCAACAGCCTTTTCCTGTTGTCCCATTGCAAGCCTGCCATGAGGTTGTAGTATGACCAAATCGGGATTAATTTCTTTTAAAAATTCAAGACGTTTTTTAGAGAATGAGAAAACAGGATAAACATTAAGGTTCCGTTCTTCAAGTTTTTGAATGAATTTAATAAAATGATCACGATTTGAATTATTAGGGTTGATATTACTGGAAAGCAAAGCAATTTTAGGTTGCCCTTTTTTATAAAAACCTTTATTTCTGTAATATTTTTCATATTCAGCAACTGTTTTTAAATATACCCCATCTTCTATATGAAAAAGGTAATTCCCTGATATTTCGACAAGAGCTTCCGGTTCCGGGGCTGATATTATTTTTTTATCAATATACTTTCTTATATAATTACAAAGACTACGGTAATTTTTAGTTCCTCCATTTTCCATATATGCAGAAACTTTGTCAAGATTTTCACCTGTCAGGTTAGTAAAATCACATTCAGGATTAGTAACATCACACACATAAATCAATGCGCCTTCAACAGCTGCCTTTTTAATATATTCTGTTTGTTCGGGAGAAAAATTCACTCCATGTCCCCTGATAATGATAAAATTATATTTTGTGAGTTTGTGATACTCATTATCTGCTATTTTTTCAAATTTCACAAATGAGTTGTTATTAGCCTTGTGCATCCTTTGCAGCTTAAATTCAGGCATATTGACCACTGCAATATTTGTTGGAGCAATAAAACGATTATAGGCAATGTAAATACCTGTTCCTATTGCAAATAGAAACAAAAGCACAAGAACTACTTTTTTAATATTCTTACTCTCTTTTGCTTTTTTATATTTAGCAAAAGGATAATGGCTAAAAAAATTCATGCTAATAAAACTTTTTTTAAATTAATATTTAAACCTGACAGGTCTAATTAAAAAAATTGTCAGGCTTTCTAACAACCAGAAGCCTAACAACTACATAACTTCAACTATTCTAACTTCGCGCTTCCATCAGGTTGATATGTATATTCCAAAGTTATTGTACCTGATTCATCATCATCATTCAGGAAATTTTTCATCCAGATTTTAGCATACTTGCCATCAGCAGTTTTTACAACAAAAACATCTTTTTTAATTTCCCATGCATGTATATCATGATTATATTTTGCCCAATCGTTTCCTTCTTCAGAACCTACATCTGGTGTATAAGTGGGAGGCATACCCGCAGAGTACATTACATTTAAACTGTCATCAACTACATATCCTGTTTCAGGAGCTGTTATTATAGCTGAATATTCCGATGCTGATTCCTGAATACCTCCTTGTCCACTACCGGAAAGACCGCCATTAGTTCTAATGTCATCACGATGAAAAGCAATATCCCAATCAGTGCTAGTCTGGAAATCACTAATAGTTACTGTTGTACCTTTGTTAAATGAAAAATAAACCCATGAGGCATAATCACTTGCATCAATTACAGCTTCTTTGCTACTAAGTTGTGTCGGACTTGGTTCAGGCTCAGGATATTTATCTTTTTTACATCCGTTTAAGGAAAATAAACCGCCAATTAAGACAGTTACAATTAATAATTTTACTGTTTTTTTCATTTTTTTTAAAGTTTTAGTTTATAATTAAATTGATTAAAAATTAAAATTCATTGATATAAAATACCTGCGTCCGGGGTCAATAGTTGTTTTATTTTCTATATCGGTATAGTTAAAAATATTATTAACCCCTGCAGATAAGTTTAATTTCTTTTCACCTTTTGACCACATGGTACGGTTAATTATAATTTTCCATAACATATAAGGATCGCCGAAATTTTTATAAATAACTTCTTCTGTTTCTCCTGTTGTTTCGTTTTTTTCTTCGGTTACATATTGGTATAATTTTTCTGACGACCCTCTCGCAGTCAAAGTAATACACAGGGGGTATTTCGGTTTCAGTGTTTTATACGTTAAACAAAGTGTTCCTGAGTGTTTGCTGTTTCCATAGAGTTGCAAGCCTGTATTCATATCTTCGGCATCAGCAAAATTGTAAGCTGCTTTTAAAAAGAAGTGCTTTGAAATATGAAAGTCTGTTATAAAATCAACTCCTCTTATTCTTGCCTGTTCAACATTCAAAAGATGTTTTTCCAATGTTCCTGTTATAGAATTATACTTGTCAACCTTATCAATTTTGTTATCAATATTATTCTGAAAAATATTTATTGAAGCATTAAATTTGTTTTTCGTAAATTCTGTTGAGAGGGAATAGTAATACGACTCTTCCGGTTTTAAATCTTTGTTTCCATAAATATGAAACATGCCATGATGGTCGAAATCATAATATAATTCTTTTAAAGACGGGGCTTTATAGCCACTTCCAACAGTTCCCCTTATTTTCCATGATTTAAGAGGACACATAAATGATATTTTTGGAGTTAGGTGGTTTCCGTAATTAACATGATTATTAAAACGCAAACCTGCAATTATGTTTAATTTTTTTATTATTTCCCAGTCAGTTTGTATAAACACATTTACATCATGTGAATTTCTAGTACTGCCTTCTTCTCCAAATAATTGTAAAGAATATAGCTTTTCTGTGTTTAATTCTGTACCGAAAACAAAATTAAGTTTATCATTTAAGGTATAATTATCAATGGCTCTGTATGCGGTGAAAGAATAATCTGAACTGAGTTCTTTTTTGTTATCTTCTTTTTCATAAATTTTATAACCATTATAAATATCCGAATGTCCGCTTAAAGTAAGTTTATGTTTTTTGTTGGGTAAATAAATTAATTTCCCCCCACAAGTATAATTGTAATCTTTGCCGTGAGTAGATTTCATGCTTTTTTCATGATTAAACACTTCGTGCTGATATAAAGATCCGTTAAGCTTAATATTTAATTTATCATTAAACTTATATCCAAGTGTTTGAACAATACTGTAGTCAATATTTTTCTTAACGGTTTGAACTGCCGGGGTTTCAGGAGTGAGATCGTAGCCATCAGTACTTTTTCTGTTTAAATTAGTTTTTGAAGAAAGCTTTTTATATTTAAAACCAAATCCGGCATCGAGTGTCAGGTCGTTATAATTTGAATACCTCGTTCTAATATTTCCTTCTATTGGCCTTTCAACATCTTTTGTGATAATATTAATAACCGCTCCAATTGCATTTGAACCATATAATGAAGAAGAAGCTCCATTAACAATTTCAATTTGTTTTATGTTAGAAATATTCAGTCTGGAAAAATTTACATTACCTCTTGTTTCTCCTACTAATCGTTCACCGTCTACAAGTATTAATATGTAATCATTATCTAATCCTTGAATTTGGAGATTATCCCCATGTGCATCAGGAGTAAAGGATATACCAGGAACAACTGTTTCAAGGGCATCTAATACAGTTACTGCATCTATTTCCTGTAACTGCTTTTCTGTTATCACTCTCGTAATTACAGGTGTGTTTTTTAATGTTTTTGGTGTACGTGTGCCTGTAACAACTACTGTATTCAGGTTATGACAGGAGGGGGATAAATAAAAATCTTTTATTATTGTATCATTATTAAGGTCTGTTTCATACTCATAAGTTTCATATCCTATAAAACTGATAGAAATTAAAATTTTCCCATCGGGGATATTTTTCAATTCGTAACATCCCCGTGCATCACTTACCGTTCCTTTTTTTGTATTTTTAATTATAATATTAACACCAGGCAATGATTGTTGTGTTTTTGCATCAATTACTTTTCCTTTAATATTTCCTGTATTTAATGCATTTTTTTCTTGTGCTAATGAGTTTAAAGAGAATAGCACGGCTATTATTATCAGTAATTTTTTCATTTAATTCTAATTATTGGAAAAGTCAAATTTTAGATGAGTCATCATTTCCTGTTTTCTACTAATTGGTTTCGAGAATAATCTTTTCAATTCCTGTAATTCGGTGTTGTTTAAAAGAATATTAACATTTTCATGTCCTATCGGAACAATTATTTTTCTACGATACGGCATATTAAAATTCATTTTTTCCCAATACTGCCCGTCAAGTTCTTTAAAATAATTTGCAAAATGCCTGTACTCCTTATCATTAAAATTGAAGTTCAGGTTTTTATATTCAATATGGATTTTATTGCAGTCCGGACATCTGAAAATTTTTCCGTTTTCGGTTTGGTTTATAGTTTTGTTTGTCTTATGTAAATTATTCATTCTCAATAGTTGTATTAATTAAACTCAATAAATCTTCTGGCTTTTTACCCGATACTTTATCCACATCGCTTATTCGTGCAATTTTTCTCAATAATAAATAAATTTTGTTCATTATTTTTTCGTTTAATGTACCGGTCGCATTGTTGCGTACGGTCATAGCCAAGCATGATTCCCAGGATAAAATCTTCTTCATCGGTAAAATCGGACAATGATTTTTGCCCGAAGGATTTAATAATTTCCACACATTGTTCTTCTCCAAAAAATACGTTTATCTTTTTCGAATTAACATGCTGCAAAAAACAGTTGATTCCTTTCCTTGTCAGTAATTCTTCGGTTTTACATTGCTCATCAGTACTCATGGTATGTAATACGAGGCTTCTTAACCCCTTTTTGTATTCGTAAATATGATGGAGCAATACCTGCATTTCGGCTATTTTATAATCGGCACATGTTATTTGCATAAAGCATTTATTTGATAATCGAAAAATGATAAAAAAGGGGGCTGTAACTATTTTATAGCTTACGTTTTTGTTGCCCCCTTTTCGTTAATTACGAGAAATTTTAACTTTTATATTTTAACTTCTTATGACGAAAAACTTATGAATTAAACCTGCTATATAGTGCCAGCAAGAAAACTCGATATTTTGGAGTGCTTAGTCAGAAAACGTCAAGAACAAGGCTTGCGAAATCTTAAAATTTAAGAGTTTCGTAAATCTGTCCGATTGCATCAACAAAAGAGTCTGCATAAGTTTCCTGATCTCCAAAACCAAAAATTGCAACTTTTTTTCCTTCAAAATTCACTTTTTCAAAGTCAGACATAAACACTTCAAAATCATC
>DAOVNY010000107.1 GCA_030630005.1 Bacteroidales bacterium
AACGACATTCCGACAGCACCTTCACCACTGATACGTTTTTTAACAGATTCTTTAGCCATCATATAATTAACGGTTAAATGTTTTCCTACATCCCTGACAAATTCAAGAAAACCGAATTCTTTCATCCAATCATAATTATTTACCAGTTCGGCTTTGTTTTTGGCATCAGTTTCAAAATCAAGAAATTTAGAAAGCTGGGCTTTAATACAATTTTCATTATGTCGCAAAGTTTTTTCATCAAGAAGATTTCTTTCTTCAGATTTCCCTGAAGGGTCACCTATCATACCTGTTGCGCCACCAACCAATGCCAATGGTTTATGACCTGCAATCTGAAAATGCTTCAGCATCATAACAGAAACCAAATGCCCAATATGCAAAGAGTCGGCTGTTGGGTCAATTCCAACATAAGCCGTAGTCATTTCTTTTTCAATTTGTTTATCAGTTCCGGGCATCATATCATGAACCATTCCCCGCCATTTTAATTCATCAATAAAATTCATATTTAATAATTTTATGCAAAGATAGGTTTATTGAATAAAAATGCGATACTTGATTTTTATTAAGTTATAATTTTTATAAGTTTGCATTATGATTTTAGTAACAGGAGGAACGGGTTTAGTTGGATCGCATTTGCTTTTCGATCTTATAAATTCAGGGAAAAAAGTTAGGGCACTAAAGCGAAAAAGCAGTAATCTTGATAATGTAAAAAAAGTATTCGGGTACTATTCCGATAATGCCAATGTTCTTTTTAAAAAGATTGAATGGATTGATGGTGATGTTCTTGATATTTTTTCGTTAGAAAATGCAATGGAGGATGTTTCTAAAATTTATCATTGTGCCGGTATGATTTCGTTTGAGCCGGGAAATGAAGAATTTCTAATGAAAGTAAATGTTAATGGAACTGCCAATGTTGTAAATATTGCTCTTGACAAAAAAATAAAAAAATTGTGTTATGTCAGCTCAATAGCAGCTTTGGGAAGAGCTGAACATGATGGATTTGTTGATGAACAAACACATTGGGTCTCATCAAATAAAAACTCGCATTATTCGGTAAGTAAATATGGTGGAGAGCGTGAAGTTTGGCGGGGAATTGAAGAAGGACTTGATGCCGTGATAGTCAACCCGTCAATAATTTTAGGTCCGGGGAATTGGAATTCCGGGAGTTCACGGTTTTTTACAAGCATCCTGAAAGGATTAAAATTTTATACTAAAGGTGTAAATGGTTTTGTTGATGTGAGGGATGTTTCAAAAGCAATGGTGCAATTAATGGAAAATAAAATCAAAAACGAACGATTTATCCTAAATTCCGAAAACATATCTTATCAAAAACTATTTAACTTAATAGCAAAATATCTTGGTAAAAAGCCTCCAACAATACATGCAGGAAAAATTTTAAGTGCAGTTGTCTGGAGAGAAGAAAAAATCAGAAGTTTTATTACAGGATCAAAACCTTTTATCACAAAAGAAACAGCACGAACGGCAAATAGTATTTACCACTATTCAACAAAAAAAATTGAAAAAAAATTGAATTTTAAATTCATCCCGATAGAAAAAACCATTAAGGATAGTGCAGAACTGTTTTTGAAGGATATTTAGCAACAATAATCCTAAAGTTCAATTACATTTTTATAATGCTTAAAACGCTCCAGTATTTCGTTTACGAAATTATACGGTTCTTCACCACGGCAATAGCCGTATTTTACAACATCATCGCGATAAAACTTTGGCTTCGACTTGTTTAACAAATAATAATCAACATTATCAACCCAGATATTCGGGTCTTTGTTATTTTTTTCAGCTAATCGTCTTGCATCAAAAACATGAGCTATTCCAACATTATACGAAGCCAGAATAAATTTTATTCTTTCTTCTTTTTTAATTTCTTCGGGCAATTGTTTATCAAGCCATTTTATAAACTTTACTCCTGCTGCTACCTGATCTTTAAGCGATGATGCACTGTCAACACCGTACATTTTTGCTGTATTTGGCATTAACTGCATTAATCCGAAAGCACCAACCCACGACCGTGCTTTAGCTTGAAACCCTGATTCCTGATAAATCAGCGATGCTATCAATCTCCAGTCCATATCATACTCTTTGCTAACTTCTTTTATCAAATCATCGAAACGCGAAATCTTCCCTCCCGAAATTGAATGATATTGACTTTGAGAAATCCTAACTATACGAGGATTTTTAAAATATTTATTATAAACAAATTTTGAATTAATGGAGTTTTTATAATCAACAAGCCAATTGTTAACTGCAATTCTAAGACTGTCGGCTCCATTTTTTACCGCCCAGGCAACATTTTGCGGAAAACTTACGGGTGTATGAATATCAATATTTGAATAGTATTTTTCATTAACCATAGCGATATGCTCATCAGAAACAGTAAACTCTATTTTGCCTTCGGCTACATCTTTAATTAATTGTTCTACTTCCTTTTCGGGATCTTCAACAATTATTATTGTATCTCCTATTTCTTCAGCCAAACTTCTCAGTCGTGGAAGAAAAGATGTATTTTTTTGAATATGTATTGTTTTACCACCAAGTTCTATAGGATTTCTAATAAGTTTTTTCTCTACTTCATCCCATGTTTTCATTTTACGCCAGTTTTCCGGTTTTCGTTGTATCAATACCTGGCGTGTTTGTACATGCGGATTTGTAAAATCAACATATTTCATTCTCTCGTTTGTAACTGTTAATCCAAGAGCTATCAAATCACATTTGTCTTGATTAAGGCAATTAAAACTGCTGTCAATATCGCTGTTTACTATTATTTCAAGTTTTACCCCAAGATGCTTGGCAAAAGATTTAAGCATTTCGTATTGATAGCCCATGGGTGTGCCGCGGTACACAAAATAATTTATGGAATTATAATCAGTAGTTGCCACTAATTTACCTCTGTCTTTGATTTTTTGCAGGATTTCTATTTTCGGTTTTTCTTCTTTGTTAACCTCTGTTTTTGAAGACTGTTCATTTACACAAGAACCGAGGCAAAACACAAGTCCAAGAAAAACAATTAAATAGACTGTTTTAGTAAAAATATATTTCATTATTTATAATTTTAACAGATGTCTAATTTACTAAAATATTAATAACTCGGGTATTTTTAAATTAAAAAATGAAATTTTATTAATCAACAGGTTGTCAATTCATTTTTGAATACATCTCTCAATGTTAATTTGTTACTTTTATCAATTAAAATCAGGGAAATGAAAAATTCAGGCTTTTTATTAAAAGTAATGTCGATAGGTTTTTTAGTAATTGTAATGTTAACAATCGGTTCATGTAAAAAATTAGTCAATTTTACCAATGACCCAAAGTTAATAATTGATTATGATACTTATATTTATCAAGAACTTGAGTTAACTGATGATATTTGTACTAATGTTTTGGGACTTTAGTTTTTATTTTCTTACCACTATTTTACCAGTTTTGTACAAGCCTTTGGCTCTAAGCATATAAATGTAAAAACCAGACTTTAGTGCTTGAATATCTATTACTTCTTTGGGATTATTTGGCTCAGTTTTTATAAGTACGTTGCCATAAACATCAATAATCTCAAGCATACAATTTTCGGATTGTTTTGGGATTTCGAGAGTAATGATTGATTTAGTAGGGTTGGGATAAACTTTAATTATTGTATTATTTTTTTCTGTGATACCAGTACTGTTTAAATAGCATGAATTATAATTAGGATTCATGTAAATTAATTCTCCACTTTCAGACATACATAATAACCAGTACCATCCACCTATTATAAAAGCTGATCCACTCCACACAATTCCCTTATTACTCCCTATCCCTTCAATCCATGTTTCCCTGTAATCAGGCATTATTTTACATGACATCCAAAATTTTTGTCTTTGTGTTTCATTTATTGTTACTTCAGTGATTGAATCTACGTATAAATAAACCGGTTCCATATACCCAACTTGAATACTATCCCCCTCATTAATCAAGAAATCGTACATGAGAAATTCATCTTCTTCGGCGTTTTTTTTTAACCATACTCTTTTATCAGTATCTTCTCTCATGAAACACCATAAGCTCCAATTAGTAGGAATTTCCTCGGTTGATAAATACATTTTTTTGTATGTTTCTGTATTGATAATTGTGTCGCCGTTAAGTTTATAACTCAAAGTAGAAAAAGTTGTGTCAAAAGGCGGGTTGATGGAAACTAATACCACAGAAAGAACATTCCATGTCTTATCTTCTTCAATAAGTGGATAATAATTTTGGCTGTAAACCATTACTGACAATATCAGTATAGAGAATAAAGTAATTGCTTTTTTCATAATATTTTTCATTAAATTATTTACTGATAATAATTTTACCCGATTTGGTAAAGCCCATTGCTTTTAAAGTGTAAAGGTAAACACCGGATTTAATGTTGCGTGTGTCCCAAACCAATTTCTGATTTTCTGATTTTTGATTTTTTATTGATAAAGTAGCTACTACCTGCCCGAAAACATCATTTATTAAAATGATATTCTTCTCACCATTTGGAGGGATTGAAGGGGGTATCTCAAACACTACATAATTCTTGTAGTAATCTATTTTGTCAAAGAACATGTTCTGCAGTCGGCAAGAGACAATACGTCTTTAAAAAATGTTTTTAAATTGTTATCTTTTACGAGACTAGACAGAACCGATTTATCATTAAATGATAAATCTTTCTTACTCATGAAAAAATTACTCGTTTTGTCCCTTGGATTTGCCCTCATGGTCTGCACAAACCCTGTAACTATAGACGAAGAAGCTCCAGCTGTAGAGACCTGAAGTGCTCAAGGCAATAAAATAATCATGTCAAAGAACGTTTGCTGATAATACATTCAGAAAAAGTGTTATCTGAATATGTTTGTTTTCATTTATGATTGAACAAATTTATAGAAAAAAATTTAAAACGAAGCGAAGTTCAGACGGATTCATAAAATCACAAGTTCGTATGGATAAAGAATAGGTTGCTAACCATTTTTAGGTTGAATTGAAGAAATCCTCTTAGAGCCTTCGAGGCTCTAAGAGGATGCAAATTCAGAACTCCTGACTTCCGGCTTCCAACTTTTTCTATTTTCTTCTCAATAACGAAATATCCGGTTTTTCAATAAAATAAACCAATCCGAGGAAAACAAAAATAAGAGCAGAATGAATCAATAATTTCACCGGAAGGTATTGTAAATTCATTATCCCGCTGAGGAAATACAAAACAAAAGCAGCCCCGAGATAAGTAAATATCTTTGTCAGATTATATTTTATGGGATAATATTTTTGTCCGAGAAAATATGAAATTATCATCATTAAAGCATAACACGAAAAAGTTGCCCAGGCTGAACCAAGATATCCTATTCGGGGTATAAGATAAAAATTAAGAGAAACTGTGATGAGAGCCCCGAAAATTGCCATAAAAGCACCATATTTTGTTTTATTGGTCAGTTTAAACCAGACTGATAAATTATAATAGATACCGAGAAATAAATTTGCCAAAAGCAATATTGGAATAACTGCCGCTCCCTCACGAAAATCTTTACCGATAAAATATATTATCACGTCGATATAAAGCATAGTGCCGAGGAAGATAAGTGCCACAGTAATCACAAAATAATTCATCACCTCAGAGTATGTCTTCTTCGCATTTTCCATTTTCGCCTGACTGAAAAAGAATGGTTCGGCAGCATACCTGAATGCCTGAATAAACAGCGACATCAATATTGCAATTTTGTAACAGGCAGCATAAATTCCGAGTTGCTGCCCGGCAATATTTTCGGGAAGCAAATATCTGATAAGTATGCGCCCGAGTGTTTCATTCATAATTCCTGCCAGCCCGGCAAAAAGCAAGGGGAAGGCATAAATTATCATTTTTCGCCATAACTTTTTATCGAATTCGAGTTTGATTCCAAGAATATCCGGGAGTAATAAAATAATTGTAACCGCACTTGCAATCAGATTTGAAATAAAAACATAAGAAATTAAATTTATCTCCGAATTGAAAACATATCCAACAAAATTGAACAGAAAACCTTCTGAATAATTTTTTAGAACAAAAGGACATAACAAAATGAAAAACAGATTGAGACCTATATTTACAATAATATTAATGAATTTTATTGTTGCAAATCTTTTTGGTTTGTTTTGTGCACGCAGTCTTGCGAAAGGCAAAGCTGATAATGTATCCAAAGAAAGTATCAGGGCAAACCAGATTATGTATTCATTATGATCGGGATATTTGATCCAGCTTGCAATGTTTTGAGAAAATAATAAAGCCAACAAAAGAAAAATTCCGGTAGTAAAAAAAATGGAGAGGAAACCGGTACTGTAAACTTTTTTCTTTTCCTTTTCGGATTCAAAAAATCTGAAAAAGGAAGTTTCCATTCCGTAAGTTAAAATAATAAAAACAACAGCCACAAAGGAATACATCAACGAAACGGTTCCATATTCACCCTGAGTAAAAATTCTGGTATATAAAGGAACAAGGAAGTAATTAAGAATTCTTCCTATAATACTCGGCAATCCGTAAATTGCAGTCTGACCGGCAAGGTGTTTTATTGGGTTCAAATTATTTTATGTTGTTATTGGTTATTAATCTTTATCTTTTCCTGAATTAAATTTTACGAGTTTTCACAGTTAATTTCTCCATTATAATTACAAAAATACAAATTTTAAATACGTTATTTATACACAGGCAATCTTATTTCAAAAGTAGTTCCTTTTCCTTCTTCCGAACTGAAAGAAATTTCACCACCTGCTTCGGTAATAATGCTTTTTACTATGGCAAGTCCTAATCCGGTTCCACTTGATCTTGTTGTAAAACTCGGTGAGAAAATTCTGCCGGCTTGTTCTTCGGTTATGCCATGACCGTCATCGGTAATTTTAATAATGTGTTCTTTTTCAGAACTTGATATTTCTATTTCAATATTTCCGGAATCTTTATGACTCATAGCCTGAATAGAGTTTTTAATTAAGTTATTGAATACTCTGAGCATTTGATTTTTGTCTCCCAGAACATAATAATTTTTAGACCCTGAATATTTAAGTTCAATATTATACTTTTTATAATCTTTAAAAATATCAATTGAATTTTGAAGAATTTTTATCAGTTCTATTTTTTCATTTTTTGTTACCGGCATTTTTGCAAAATCAGAAAATTCGGAAGCTATAGTAGAAAGAGTTTCAATTTGTTCAGTGATAGTCTGAGTAAAGTTTTTTAAACGTTTATCCCAATCCGGTGCTTTATCGTCCCATGCTTTTTGCAAGTATTGTGCACTTAAT
Organism: Bacteroidales bacterium; assembly: GCA_030630005.1. Classification (GTDB taxonomy): domain Bacteria; phylum Bacteroidota; class Bacteroidia; order Bacteroidales; family JAIORY01; genus JAIORY01. The sequence goes on from DAOVNY010000107.1 coordinate 7,270, forward strand.
TTCATTGGAGTAAGCGGGTTTTTAATTTCATGTGCCACCTGTTTTGCCATTTCACGCCATGCTACCTCCCTTTCAGATTTTGCAAGTAATTCGGCACTTTTCTCCATTTCATCTATCATCCTGTTATATTCGGAGATTAAAGCTCCAATTTCATCTTTTCTTTTCCACTCAATTTTTTCATTGCTTTTGCCAAGTTTTACCCTGCTTATTTTTCCCTTAATTAACTGCAAAGGCTTTGTAATGTATCTGGATATTAAAATTGTAACAAATATTGCTATTGCAAATAATAGCACATAAATATTAAAAAATGCTATCAGAAAAGTTGATATTTCTTTCAACAATTCATTTTGTCGTGCAAAATATGGAAGATTCAAATATGCTATGAGTTTATTTTCTGAATTACGAAAAGGTACATAAGCTGATAAATATTCATAATTCCCGATTTTTTCGCTTTGTATAAAAAGGATTTTTTCATCAACCGTCAGTTTATTAAATGCATGGGGATCAATTTTTTCAGATATAAGTCCTTCATCGAAAATTTTAGCTCTTGAAGTAGCTATCAAAGTACCATTAAGATCATAAAGATTAATATCCGAAAAGAAAACCAATGAAAATTTTGTCAGTAAACTTGACAAATATTCTTCCATTTCTTTTGACAATGATTCTTCGTTTGCAAGTTTATGCTCAAGTTCGATCAAAACCGAATGGGCTTTTTCACTCAAAATATCATGATTTTTATCATC
>DAOVNY010000143.1 GCA_030630005.1 Bacteroidales bacterium
AATAATGCAAATTTTAGGTATTTCTACTTTTGCTAAAATGCCTATAAATGAACTATTTACAGACCAACAAATCAATCAAAATGTCAAAGAACAACTTAACTTATTTAGTGACAATGAATTATTAACGCATCAGTAATAATTTACGATTTATGATTTAAGTAACCAGAAACCAGTAACCAGAAACCAGTAACCAGAAACCAGAAACAAGCATTATGTCACAAATATCTTTAAACGGAATGGAATTTTTTGCCTATCACGGCTGTTTTGAGGAAGAGCAGATAATAGGCACAAATTTTATTGTTGATCTGGAAATAGAAACCGACACATCAAAATCGGAAGAAACCGATGAACTTTCTGATACTATCAATTATCAGGAAGTATATCTTCTTGTAAAAAAAGAGATGGAGCAAAACTCTAAACTCCTTGAGCATGTTGGTAAAAGAATACTTAATTCATTGACAACACAATTTTCGGAGATTGAAAAAGCAAAAATTAAAATCTCCAAGATAAATCCTCAACTTGGCGGGAAATTAGATAATGTAAGTATAACTTTGACATCATAATTTTAATGCTTTGTTTACGGTTGTTGCAATAATTAATTCATTTATTTTTATCCAATTAAGATTTTTATTATTAATTTTGCACTCCAAAACATAAGGTCTCGTGGCCGAGTGGCTTAGGCGGTGGTCTGCAAAACCATTTACAGCGGTTCGAATCCGCTCGAGACCTCAAAAAAATTTAAACCCTTTGTAATTTTTGCAAAGGGTTTTTTTATCACAAAAATTTGAAATATTTTTTTAGATATTTGCTTTTTCAAAAAAACAACGTTCAATAAAATCAGTATAAGTTTCTTGTCCTTTTGATAAAACGGAAATTGGTATTCTTTCGTTAGTATTATGAATACATTCTAAATAATTCATATCTATAATAACCGGAATAATAGAAAAAGCAAGCACACCTTTTACTCTAAAATACCCGGCATCATCATGATTAGGAACGAATGCAGATACAACATCACTCTCAGGATAAACATTTAGAATTGCATTTTTCAGGTGCAAATAAAACTTACTCTCATCATCAGAAGGCTTAATTTCAAGCATTGTTTTTAGTACTGAAATGTTGATTTTATCATTTTTTAGTCTTCTTTTCAATTGGGATAAAAACTTATTATTTGATTCTGATGGAAGTAATCGGCAATCTAAAAGTGCCGTAGCTTTTACAGGAATAGTGTTAATAATATCATTATGACTATTGATACTTGTTAGTGTTAAGGTATTAGTAAACAAAGCATATAGTTCAGGTTTCTTTTTTATTTGGTGCATAATAAAATATTTAAAAAGCTTTGGATGTTTCAAAACAAAAGCTTTAAAACCTTTTTCCTTTTCACCAAATTGTATTAAAAGTTTAGTGTTCAAATCATTTAAAATAACTTTCTGTTTCTTTCTCAGAAGTTTATTTAATGCAATTATTAATTCCTTATTAACGTAGCTTGATGGAGGTACAGAACCATGTCCGGAGGATTGAATTGTGAGTTCTAATTTAACCCAAAAGACTCTTTTATGTGAAGTTGAAATGCCAAAGATTGGCATATTAGGTTTTCTTTTAACAATGTTTTTTAATCCCGGAGGTCCTTCTCCAATAACAACAGCCGGATTTAACTCTTCTAAAAAATTCTCAACAACAAATTCTACTCCGCCTTTGCATTGAGTTTCTTCACAAGATACTGAAAGAAAAGTAACATTATAAGGCATTGTTTTTTTTCCATACTTCCTCAAAATCTCAACAATGCTAAATAACTGCATTATTGCCGGACCCTTATTATCATAAGCTCCTCTTCCAAAAACATCAGTATCAGTAATCTTTCCTGAGAAAGGAGGATAAGTCCATTTAGAAATATCAGCAGCCGGAACAACATCTATATGATTTAAAAATATTATATTGGGTAAATTTTGAGATAAAGGATAAACTGAAGCAGCAAAATTATAATTACCATTTTTATTACCCATTTGCTTGATGTGTAATCCATTTTCTTCACATAGTTTTTTTAACCATTCCCCGGCTTCTTTTTCATTCCCGCTCACCGAACTGAACTGTACGTATTGACTCAGAACCTCTTGTATAGTAAACTTCTCCTTATTAATAAATAACATAAATTCAGTATATTGATTTTGGAATTTTCCTTTAATAAATTAACACAGAATTTTGCTTCAAATATAGGTATATTAATTAATTATATTACTTTTTTTAGAAAGAATAATATGTTTAGGCATTGTTACGAAATAATTTGACCATTCCGGCTTGTTCTTTTAGTCGTGTTAAATTCTCAAAACCATTTACAGCGGTTCGAATCCGCTCGAGACCTCAGATATTCTAAATTATTATACAGGTATAAATCTAAAAATATCCGATTTTTTAATAAATTTTACATTTCTTTTATTACAATACGACTATAGTTTTATTAATATTTTTGAATCATAATTCATTTTTATTATAATATTCTTGAATTGTAATTCATTTTTATTATATATTGAAGAATTTAATGGACAATTAAGTGCTTTTGAAATAAAGTGGAACTCTAATAAAAAAGTTAAATTCTCAAAAACATTTACCGTAGCTTATCCTGATGCAAAACTACATGTAATAAATCCTGATAATATTTGGGATTTCATTGGTGTTTGATGTATAAAAACTTTCTTAATAAAAGTATAAACAAAAATATCTCGTGGATAACTTAGGCGATGGTCTACAAAACCATTTACAGCGGTTCGAATCCGCTCGAGACCTCAGAAATTAAACCCTTTGTAAGTTTTTATGAGGGGGGGGGTTTTGTTTATTATGAGGTGGATAATTATTTGGTTTGTGTAAGACTATCTTTTTGTTTGAGTCTTTTTTTCTTTAGATTTAATCGTTGATCCAAGTATAAGTCTCGCATAATAAATAAAATATCTATACGATGATAAAATGGCAACAAGAAATAAAAAAGGTAATACAAAAAATAAAATCCATTGAAAATTAGGCATTGGACAGAATACAAGTAGGAAAATTATTATTAACAAGCTAAGAGATAAATTTCTGGAAAAGATATATAGTGTGAAAAAAGATTCTAATTGTTCTTTTTGATAATCACTGCACTCTCTAAATGCATGATTTTTTGCAACCTGAAAAATATAATTCGAAATATTGTTTTTGTTTTTATCATGGCTATTTTTAAAATGTTTATATTCTGAATTTTCCGCAGCAGTATTGCACAAATTTTCTAATATTTTTCTATGATGAGCAAGTACAATACCCCACCTGTTACCTTTTTTTAATAAATGGTATGAAGGTGGTTTCATAAACCCGATTTTAATCAATAAACCCTCAAGATTATCAGCAATAAAATCTATTATTACACCAATAATAAAGGAAATACAAATGAATAGTATTGGTAAAATTGAATCGCTTATTTTAAAACTTTTAGTATTTTCTAAAAAATTTAGATAACCATTTTCATTCAAATAAATCAGGAAAATTAAAATTATACTTCCTTGAATAATTTGCAACATAAAATTTTTATAGCTAAATCCTATCATGTTTTAAAAGTTTATGTTTGTTTATTTATGTAAGGGTTTTGATGTATTGGCTCTACGTTCTTAATAAACGGTCGTTTTAATGCCGTTTATTTATTGTTTTGCGCTGTTATATTCATCATTAATATTATTAGTCATCAATTTTACCAACATCCTCAACCAGACTTTCCAAATCAAGTTCAGAAATATCAACTCTGGGTTTACTTTTAATTTTACTAATGACGTTTCTAAATTTTGATGATGTTTTATACCATGCTATTCCAAGAATTATTGCTGCAAGTATACCTATCGTTCCAACTAAACAGTTGAAGAAAATCCCTGCTGTTAATGAAAAATTCGTAAAATCAATGCCTGAAAAACCGTTAATTGCTGTTGGTATCCCTAAACAAAGACAAGCAATAAAAAAGTCTTTCCAAATATTACGTGATGCACTATCTAAGTTTGTCAATTCCTCATCACTCACAGAATAATCTGTTCTTTCAGTATCAAGATGTAAATATCGTCTTTGTTTAGCCATTGTCTGTTCCTCCCTGAATTGGTAAAAGATTAAGAGCACCTAAGCTGAATAGCCGTATATTTCCACAATTATTACAAATCATAGCAACTGAAGGAATATTAGGTTGGGGAATTCTTACATTTGTTGAAAAATCTGTAATGTTTAGGGCTACGCCCTCATTTACAAATGCCCAATTATTTTGGTTGCATAATTCACAATTGTTAGACACTCCTCTGTTTCTTAATTCATTTAAAAATCTTTGGCGAAAATCATTTGGTAAGCTCATAAGTATTGAATTTATTTTATTATTAATTCATTGACATTATAAAAAGTTGATCCCATTCAACTTCATGGTTTAATATTTTTTTCATCATAATTGCGCAGAACTTGTAAATATACACCATTAATGCGCTATATTTCTCCTTTGTCTATTGTAGTATTTCGTTGTTTTTATATAAGATATTATCATACTGAAACGTAACAACTTCACATTAAGGGTCAAATGTAAATTAAAAAAATAAAAAAGACAAATATTTTGCAGAAAATATCAAAATCAACAGATTGAAGCTGATTGTTAACATTATTATTACAAAAATCTTTTTGAGATTTAATAGGTATCATTTAGCCATAATTCAATCTTCAATTTTGATTTCTTTGCCCAGATATTCAATAGAGTCTTCTTGGCTATTATCTTTTTCGGGTGTTGTAAATTTGTTCCATTAGTTCTTTATAACCAGATTTATTTAATGCTTCTACAATATCGTCGTTCTTTATTATATAATAGTTTTCAGCTAATATTGCCATAATTTATATTTCTCCCAAATTTCTTTAGCCTTCTCACAACCATTTTCATAGGATTTTTTCACCCAAAATGCCGCTTGTTTTTTATCAATTGAGGTTCCTTCTCCAAAATAATATAAAACCCCAAGATTAAATTGAGCAAGTGCATATCCTTGTTCAGCACTTTTTTTATACCAATAAAAAGCTTGTTTTTTATCGGTTAAGGTTCCTTCTCCAGTACCATACATCACCGCAAGATTAAATTGAGCAAGTGCATATCCTTGTTCAGCACTTCTTTTATACCAATAAAAAGATTTATTTTTATCGGTGTTGGTTACTTCTCCATTATCGTACATAAAACCAAGTAAACATTGAGCGTCTGCGACTCCTTGTTCAGCACTTTTTTTATACCAATAAAAAGCTTGTTTTTTATCGGTTAAGGTTCCTTCTCCTTTTAAGTACATTGTCCCAAGATTATATTGAGCTTTTGCGTCTCCTTGTTTAGCACTTTTTTTAAACCAATAAAAAGATTTTTTTTTATCGGTTAAGGTTCCTTCTCCATTAAAATACAAACGTCCAAGATAAAATTGAGCAAGTGCGACTCCTTGTTCAGCACTTTTTTTATACCAATAAAAAGATTGTTTTATATCGGTTAAGGTTTCTTTTCCTGTATAGTACATTTCCCCAAGATGAAATTGAGCGTCTGCGTCTCCTTGTTCAGCATTTTTTTTTGTTTCAGAAAAATCTTGCCCAAATAGAAAAGAGTATGATATTGTTAGAAATAGTATAGTTAGAAATGTTTTCATATCTTATTATTTTTATCAATTACATGATATTATTGTTAAATCCCCATTTTGCAAAATATAAAAAAATAAATTGTAAAGTTATAGAAATAATCTTCAATAATATCATTAATGATGATCGTTTACTAATTGCCTGTTTATTGAATCAAAATCTTGTCTTTGTCAATGAAATGGTTTCATTATTTTTCTATTAGATAATATCTACAAAACAGCTTACAATATTATGTCTGTAACCTAACAACTTCACATTAAGAGTCAAATGTAAATTAAATAAATAAAAAAGACAAATATTTTATAGAAAACATCAAAATCAAAGAAGCGGAAGTGATGTATTAGTTTATTGGTCATTTGCTAGATTGACGTTTCATTGCTCATTCTTTCGTCCAATTTTCAATTCTTAATCCTGAAATTCTTTCAAATTCTTTTTTATTATATAAATACAAATGTTAGTATCAAGCAAATATTCCATTAGTCAAAGGATTCTCGTTTTTGATTATCAGGTTGTTCCCTGTCTGTCATAAAATCAGTGGTGAAAGTATCAAGGCTTTCAATAAGGTTCTCCCATGGAT
>DAOVNY010000174.1 GCA_030630005.1 Bacteroidales bacterium
CCTCTTCTCCACTTTGAGAAGTGAAAATTAAAAATTCGGCTGTGCTGTTACGTATCAGTTTTTTGTTATTTTTCATACTTCAGGCTTTTAAAATTTTCGTTGATTTCTTTGAATTTTCTTTATCTTGCAATACCATACTTTTTACTGTTTCTGTTTTTTTAAATTTTAAGAATTTAAAATTAATAAAAAGATTCGATAAGAAAGCAAACCCTCCAGATTTTTAAAATCTGGAGGGTTTTTCTTCATTTAATCTTAATACTGTAAAATGTAGAAAAACTAATTGTCGGCTTTTCCCAAAATCTAAAATCATAAATCGTAAATCGTAAATCATAAATCGTAAATCGTAAATCATAAATCATAAATCCTTTCACTCTAAAACCTCACGCAAAATATGATGGGATTTTATTTCCCTGAAAACAGGAAGATGAAGACGATAATAATCAATAAACTTTTGAAGAAATTCTTGTCTTTCTTTTTGGCTGAGGCTTACAGAGTTATGATCAGATAATTCTGTTTTCAGTAAATCGAAAAACTTCCGGCTTAAAGGCTCCCTGATATAATTTCCGTGCATTGGTTTATTGCCACAAAATATTCCTTCTTCCATATCAAAAAAAGTTTTTACAGTTGAATAATTCCCTCTTGGAAAAAAGCCGAGAAATTTTGTAAGCCGGATCATAAACAACAAATGGAAATTTATGTATTTGTCTTTTGTTTCGTCCAAAAGTTTAACAGAACTAAAAATAAATTCAAAAAGCTTAGGATTAGCTTCTTCTTCTTTTACGGATTTATATAAAATTTCATTAATAAAAATTGCTATTGAACTTTTTGTAATTTCAAACGGAATACTTTGTAATTGAAAGTTTGCTTTTATCTCTTTTATATTTTGAATATTACTTTTTTCTCTATGATAAACAACCATATCAACAAGCGAAAGGTGCTGTAATAAATTTCTCTTGATTTTGGATTTAGCTTTTCTAACTCCCCTGACAATATATGACTGTAAGCCAAATTGCTCGGTATAAATCTTAGCAATTACACTGGTTTCGGAATAATTGATCTGATGTAAAACTATTCCACGGGTTTTGTGAAGCATCTTTTTATTATTAGTGCCTAAAGTTTAGAGTGCCTAAAATGCCTAAAGTTATAAAAAAGTTTACCAACCGTTTGAAAGATTGGCAACCTATCTGGAAATCTATTTTTTAAACTTTAGTCACTCCAAACTCAAGGCACTCTAAGTACTTATTTTTCTAAATAATGTATTTCAGTTATTGCCTTCACCGCTCTATCCGAAAAGAAATCACAACTCGGAAATAACTTAAAAATACCATCGTTTTCGGTTTTCGGATTACAAATTAATAAAACTTCCGATTGATCATTTCTATTGTAAATTTCACTTAAAGTAAAAACTGCTCTGTAGCCATCGTCAGCAGCAATAGTGAAAATTCCATTCATAATTGACTGTTTTGTAAGAGGGAAATATTCCTGTAACAGTTCTTTTAAATAAATTCCGGTAAAAGGTTCTGTACTGTGAATGCCCCGACCTCTGCCGTAATAAATCGTATGAATTGTATGGTTTTTTATATCCTCAGGATTGGTTGTAATTACTGTTGGGTTTTCTTTGTCATGATAAATTTTAATATCAGGCGAAAATAATGGATCCTTACCTTTTTCGACTTTGAAATTTTTATCATACGATTTAACAGTAATTTTTTGAGGTTTGCTAATATTTCGTTCCGTAAAAAGATCGCTTGCAATAATTAGTTTTGATTCTGTAGGTAATTCCCACAATTCATTGGTTTTTGACGGAATTATTCTCATCACTCTTGAAGCAATAATAATTTCGTGCAAATGATTCGGATAAAATATTTCTCCCCAGCTTATTTTTACATTTTCGCCGAGTTTATTTTCTACCTCAACATATAAATCAACAATTGGCTTGAAATGTTCTTTATTCTTTTTATTTAATTTTCTGAGATTTAAAATGTCATACAAAGAATATCCATCGTAACGATAAGCTCCGATAAATTTGTTGCCATCATCCGAAAGAACAGTTTCTTTCACAATAACGCTATGTAAAGGTAATTTTGATAAATCAACTTTCCCCGGGTTAAGGATTTCACCCAAAACCTCTATGTCAGACATTTCTAAATTATAGGTTTCGGCATTATCATAAAAGTTATTAGTTGCATCAACTATATCAGCCTCTATAATTAATTTTTGATGATTATTAATTTTATCATTATTATTACAGGCTGTAATAATAAAAAGCACTCCAAAAGCAAATAATAGTTTTGTAAAAATGTTTTTCATTGGTTTGTGGTAAATTGTTTTATCGAATTTTATATTCTTTTTTTTCGGAATATCGAACTACGAATATTGATTAACGATTTTTGATTTATTAAGCAATCGGCTGGCAACCTATCCGGTAATTTTTAAAACTTTAGGCACTTGTTAATTAATAATAAGTATTTTAGTAACCATAGTTTCGCTGCCATCGCTATTACTTGAAAACACAAGATAGACACCTGTATGTGCTTTTCTACCGTCAAAATTCCTTCCGTCCCAAATTGCTTGTCCGCCTTCGGCTTTGGTTTCATAAATAAGTGTTCCGCTAATATCTGTTATCTTAATATCGGCATTATTAACTAATCCTTTAATCGCTATTTTTCCGGTAAATCCTTCCCTTACAGGATTTGGATAAGCATAAGTATTCAAATGGGTGGGGGGTCCCGGTGTAGCAGTTCCGCCATAAGAAATTATTCCTTTTGCCGTACCTATAAAAACTTCTCCGTTATCATTAATGGCAATATCGCTTATCATATTTGAAAACAACGGACTGTTATCAACAGTAAAATGATGTATCTCTTGCGTACCATCTGCCGATAATAAGAAAACTCCGGCATTGTCTGTGCCTATCCATTTTTTATTATCCCCATCAACACAAATACTTGTAACAACTTCGGTTTCGAGAAGATATTGAACATAGCCATCTTGTTCAACTAAAATGCGTTGGGCATCAAAATCATAATCTGTAAAAATGTTTTCGGGAGAATAAATTACCGAAATACCCTGGTCGGTCCCTATCCAAATTTCTCCATCCTGGTCTTTTGCCAAACAATAAATTTTACTACCGATAATATTTCCGTTTCCGGGAGAGGATGTTAATCCTTTTACTTTATCATCCGATGTATCATCAATTGTATTATTGTCGTTAAAAACAAAAATATAATATGGATTTTCTATTGTCTTTCGTTTAATGATCCATTTTTGATTATAATCATCAACTAATAATTCACCAACATCGGCACCTGAAGCAGTAGAACCCAGGTTAAAAGATTTCCAATTCCCATCAATACTGCCATCAGGAATTCTCACAGAAAGAATATTTGGGGCACCTGAATTAACAACCCACAAATTGTTTTCTGAATCAAAATCAATACCTGTGATGGCAATTTGATCGGCAGCAGGCCATTTTCGTAATGAGCTGTTTTCTTCGGTATAAATATTTACAACTTCATCGCCTAAAAACTCAATAATTGCGCTGTCGTTACGAAATGCTCCAACAAACACTCTTTGTGAATTTCCGGGATCAATTGAAATTGTAACCACATCATGAATTTGTTCAAATGCAGGAGTGTTTTTATAATAATATCTTGTCCATTCATTATCAACAAAAACAAAAACACCATCTCTTTTATAGAGTGCTCCCCAGTCGCTGGCTCTGCCACCGGGAGCAACCCAAACAGCATTTCCCCGCGATGTCAGAGAAAATACATTTGCGGTAGCAGGTCCTTCAAGTAAGATTTTTTCCGCTGTCCATTCATCAAATACCTTAACCAAGCCTTTGTAGGTATCGGCAATCCAAATAAGATTATTTTTGTCAATAATTGCATCATTTGGGTATAACATTATTTGACCCGGTTTGTAAATAACATTTTCAATATTAAAGTTTGGATCATATAATTTTACTCCGCCATTGGTAACGATCAATAACTTTCCGTAACACGACCTGATACTGCTGAAATCATTTGTATAACAGGATTCGAAATATTCCCAATTTGTTCCGTCAAAAATAAATAGTGTGTCATTATTATAACCTTCGTAATAATTATTTACAATCAGTTTACCACCAAAATATTCTATTTGGTTGAATTCGGAATTTTGATTTGGAATATTTTCGAGCTTTGTCCACACAGCATAATTTGCAAGATTCGGTTCATCAATTGCAGCTTTATAAATACCGGCTTCTGTTGCAGCAAAAAATGAGGTGTCGTTATAAGTTAAATCCAAAACATCAATTTGGTTTCCTTGCGGACCAATAAAATAAGTGTCAAGAATTTCTTCGTTTTCAACATCCAGAACAACAATTCCAAATCCACATGAAAGATAAGCCAGGTTATCAATAAATAAAACGTTATTTATTGTTTTTTTTCCTAAGATAGGTTTTCTTTTTATATCAGGAATATTAATGATAGTTCCGTCTTTTATCAAATCAATATTCGCATTTGTATATGCAATCAAAAGGATTTCATTGTTTTCGTCGGCTTCAATAATACTTACTCCGAAATCGGATAATCCATTTATTTTATTTAATTGCTCAACGCTATTATCATTTTTATCATAATAAATCAAACTATATGGTGTGGCACAATATATCTTGTTATCTGCTTCAGCTACCGAAATACAGTTTTTGTGTGGTAAATGATTGCGCCATTCACCAATTCCTACACCCTGCGAAAAAGAATTTAAAAAATAAAAGCTGAGTAATAATATTATGCTAAGCTTTCTGAAAATTTTCATGATAATATGTTTTTATAAAATATTAAGCAATACCTGTTTAAAAAACTAATATTAATTCGTTTTATTGTTTTATTGAAATTGGAAATTGGAAATTGGAAATTCAAATCTCCCATGTTTATCATTACTCCATTACTCCATTACTCCATCATTCCATTATTCCATTATTCCATTATTCCATCATTCCATTCTTCCATTATTCTATTATTCTATTATTCTATTACTCCATCACTCCATCACTCCATCACTCCATC
>DAOVNY010000042.1 GCA_030630005.1 Bacteroidales bacterium
CGACCAACACGTAGTTTATCAGGTGGTGAGGCACAACGAATCCGGCTTGCAACCCAAATTGGCTCTCAACTTACAAATGTACTTTATATCCTTGATGAACCCAGTATCGGACTGCATCAGCGGGATAATCTTCGCCTTATAAAAGCTCTTAAGGAACTTCGAGATATTGGTAATTCGGTTATTGTTGTTGAGCACGACAAAGAAACTATTCTTGCTGCTGATCATGTGGTGGATATTGGTCCGGGAGCCGGAAGACACGGAGGTAAAATTGTAGCAGAGGGCACTCCCGAAGCAATGTATAATTTTAACACCCTCACTTGTGATTACCTTAGCGGAGAAAAAGAAATAAAAATCCCTGAAGTAAGAAGAAACGGCGAAAGTAAACACATCTTTCTTTTTAGTGCTGAAGGAAATAATCTCAAGAAAGTTGATTTAAAACTGCCCCTTGGAAAATTGATTTGTATTACCGGAGTTTCGGGAAGCGGGAAATCTACTCTGATAAACGAAACCCTCTACCCTATTCTTAGTCATCATTTTTATCGTTCTGTCAAAAAACCATTAAAATACAAATCCATTGAAGGAATTGAAAATATTGATAAAGTAATTGAGATAGATCAATCGCCTATTGGCAGAACACCAAGATCAAATCCTGCAACATATACAAAAGTTTTTGATGAGATTAGAAAGCTATTTGTAAGACTCCCCGAATCGCAGATAAGAGGATATAAACCCGGGAGATTTTCATTTAATGTAAAAGGTGGCAGATGCGAAAAATGTAAGGGAGCAGGGGTTAGAGTTATTGAAATGAATTTTTTGCCGGATGTTAATGTCCATTGTGAAGAATGTAACGGCAAAAGATATAATCGCGAAACTCTTGAAGTAAGATATAAGGGAAAATCTATTAATGATATTCTTGAAATGACCATCAATCAGGCAGTTGATTTTTTTGAAAATATTCCCTTCATTCTTCAGAAAATAAAAACACTGAAAGAAGTCGGGCTTGGATATATTACACTCGGACAACAATCTACAACACTTTCAGGGGGCGAAGCTCAGAGAGTAAAACTTGCCTCTGAACTATCAAAACGCAACACCGGAAAAACCCTTTACATCCTTGACGAACCAACTACCGGATTACATTTTGAGGACGTAAAAGTATTGCTTGATGTGTTGAACCGCCTTGTTGACAAGGGAAATACTATAATTATCATCGAACATAATATGGAAGTCATAAAAGTAGCCGACTACATAATTGACCTTGGACCTGAAGGTGGTGAACGTGGTGGCGAAATAATTGCCGAAGGCACTCCCGAAGAAATATGTGAAAACAAAAAAAGTTATACGGGTTTTTATTTAAAGAAAGAGCTTGGGTAAAGAAATTCTGATATAATCTATTTGTTTGGAGTGATGGAGTATTGGAATAATGGAATAATGAGTCCTCTGGAAAAAGCAAAAAAATAATTACTAATAAACTTGTTTTTATTTCCAAAAGTTGCTATTTTTGACAACTAAAAGAAATAGTTTTGAATTATATTAAATTTAAAGAACATCTAAAAGACTTTTCTGTCTTTAGCTATAGCGATATAAGTAAGATAAACCCTGCTTTTCACCGCAAGAGGCTTGTTGACTGGCAAAAAAAAGGATACATTATAAAAATCAGAAGAGGTTATTATTGTTTTAGTGATCAACCGCAAGGAGAAGCCTTTTTATATTATCTTTCCAATTATTTATATAAACCATCTTATATATCTTTAGAATCTGCCTTTTCATATTACAACTTAATTCCTGAAGGCGTGTTCACAATAAAATCAGTATGCACTCTTAAAACAGCCTCATTTAATTCTCCATTAGGAAATTTTGAATATAAAAATATCAAACCATCCTTGTTTTTTGGATATCGTTTGGTAAATATTAATAATCATACAATAAGAATGGCTGAACCCGAAAAAATGATTCTGGATTATTGTTATTTGGTTAAACCGGATGATGTTGCTGAATTTAGTTCTTTAAGGATAGATAAAACGGCAATACAAAAATTGATTGATATAAAAAAATTGGACAGCTATCTGGCAATGTACAATTCAATTATAATGAACAAAAGAATAAAAAATTTTAAAGAATATTTGAATGCTTAGTTTAGACAATATTAAGGCATATTATCCGAAACAATTATGGGGTTTTGAAAGGTTTATGCTTAGGGAATATTTACAAGTAAGAATTCTTGATATCATTTACGACAGCCCTTATGCTAACCGATTAGTTTTTATGGGTGGTACAGCATTGCGTATCCTTTATAGCAATAATCGTTTTTCTGAAGATTTGGATTTTGATAATATAAATCTATCCGAAGTTGAGTTTGCAAATATCACAAAACACCTTAGTAAAAAACTTAAATTGGAAGGATATCAGGTAGAAATACATAATGTATATAAAGGTGCTTATCATTGCTATATCAGGTTTCCTGAAATACTACAAAAAATTGGATTAAGCGGTCATCGCGAAGAAAAAATACTAATAAGACTGGATACAGAAGCACAGCATTTTAATTATCAACCGGAATGGAAATTAATCAATAAATTTGATGTTTTTACAGAAATAGCCGGAACTCCGACAGATATTTTACTGTCACAAAAATTATATGCAATTATTAATCGCCCACGTAATAAAGGCAGAGATTTTTTTGATGTTGTCTTTTTATTGGGCAAAAACATAACTCCAAATTATGAATATTTAAAACAAAAATTAAATATTGATACTGCTGCTGAAATAAAATCGAAAATATTGACAAAATTAAAACAAATAGACCTGAATTTGATGGCTAATGATGTTCGACCATTTCTTTTTAATCCTAAGGATGTGAAAAAAGTATTATTATTTGACAGATATTTTGAGGATATAAAATTATAAAATAGCACCTCTAAACTTGAGTAAAATTTCGACAGCAGCGAAATTTAAAATCTAATTTTTAATGATCTTAAAGTTAAAAATACCATCTTTTCCAACAGCTTTCAATACATAAACACCACTACGGAAATTATTAATATTGACTTTTTTAATCTTTTCATTCATTTTTGAAACAAGCTTAATTTTTCCGCTTATATCGTATATAAAAATTTCAAATTCATCCGAAAAGTTCTTTTCAATTATCACATAATCTTTAGCAGGACACGGATATACTGAAAAATCTATTTTAGATTGTTCAATCCTATTATCAATAGACACGTAAAAATCTGTCAGTTCACCAAGAGCATTTGGATCATCACCATTTATTGCATAAAGGTCATAAATAATTGTATCATTTTGCCCCTGAGCATTTGAGTAAAACGAAATCGAAAAAATTAATGAAATGAAAAATATAAATCGAAATTTCATTGGCTTTGATTTTTTTATAAAAATACAAAACCAAATTAATATTTTATACTTTTTAAAGAAAAAATTCAGATTCTTTTCTTTCCTGACAATTAACAAACAAATTGCCAATCATTTTTTTTAATGCCGGATCATTAAATTCTCTTGCATTATTTTTACAGTTTTTAATACAAGAGCCGCAAAGAATACACACAGTTTTATCAGTTATTATTTTATGATTTAGTTTTACTGCATCAACCGGACAAACTTGTACACATTTCCCACACTTAGTACATTTTTCTTCAATTGTAACAGGCGAAAGTGGTGGCATTTTATCATTTGTTTTATAAGGGAAATTACCCTGAATATTTAGATTTTTATTTTCAGTAAAATCAGTAAATGACATCAGTTTTTCATAAGATTGTTTTCCAAAATCAATTGCAAAATTTATATCATCTTTATCAGGACGACCATGAGCAATTTCTTTATTTTTTCCTGAAAAAGAATGCTCTCCAACAAATGCTGCTGCCGAAAGAATTTCAAATCCGATTTCCTGAACGATGTTTTTTAACTCAATAAGTGCATCGTCATATCCTCTGTTTCCATAAACTGCAACTACAATAGCCGGTGAATTTTCTGCTTTAACATTTTTTAATCTTTTGGCTGCATCTTCGGATATTCTTCCTCGATAAACCGGTGCTCCGATAATTGTCAATTGATTTTTAATTTCGATTTGTTCAATTGAACTTTTTGAAAGATGAGTCAAATCAATTTCATTAATTGAACATACTCCAGTTCCTTTTGCAATTGATCGTGCAATTTTTTTTGTATTATTTGTTGGCGAAAAGTAAACTAAATTTATTGTGGAAAACTTCATTAAATATGTGTTATATTTAAATAAATATGACAGCAAAAGTAGTACAAATAATAATCTTCTTGCTGTATTCATAATATTATCTTACAATTTTACTATTTTCGTGAAGTAAAAAAAACAGAATGAAATATTTTTCCGAAAAGAACAACTCATTTATTATAACTATTCTGCTTGCCACTTTAATAGTGGTTTTCAGATTTATTACCTTGCCGGATAATATGTTTACATGGGATGTTTTCGGGTATTATTTATATCTGCCTGCGGAATTTATTTTTCATGATATTTCATTTTCGAGCGTAGAATGGGTAAAACAACTCAATGAACAATATGATTGTACTGCCACAATTTATCAATTAGTTTTAGCACCAAACGGAAATATTGCTATCAAATACACAATGGGACTTTCATTTGTTTATGCGCCATTCTTTTTTATTGGATATATCATTGCAAGCATCACGGGTTTTCCTGTTGACGGTTTATCTGCGCCTTTTCAGTATTCGATTACAATTGGCGGATTAATTTGGATAATTGCCGGACTGTTTATCTTTCGCAAAGTTTTATTAAACTATTTTTCTGATAAAATAACTTCAATAATTTTATTGATAATAGTGGCGGGAACAAACTTTTTTCATCTTGCAGCCATTGACGGCACTTTACTTTCGCATAATATTTTGTTTACGCTTTTTGCAATTTTATTGTGGAGTACTATCATTTGGCACAAAAAACAAAAACTCAAATATGCCATTATCATTGGACTTACAACAGGACTTATCACTCTAATCCGACCATCGGCAATAGTCTGCGTTTTAATCCCGCTTTTGTGGAATGTTTATGATAAAAATAGTTTAAAAGAAAAACTCATCATAATAAAAAACAATTTTTCTCATCTTGCAATTTTAATTCTTTGCGGTTTGTTGGTTGTCTCTCCACAGTTAATTTACTGGAAGTTAACAACAGGACAATTATTTTTCAATTCATATCCCAATCCCGGCGAGGGGCTCGATCTTTTTTCTCCTTATACTGCAAAGTTCCTTTTCAGTTTCCGCAAAGGATGGTTTATTTATACTCCGGTAATGATATTTTCGATTATCGGTTTTTATAATTTGTACAAGCACAACAAAAAAATGTTTTATCCTTTTTTGCTGTTTTTTATTTTCAGTTTGTGGATAATATCGAGTTGGTCGTGTTGGTGGTATGCAGGAGGCAGTTTTAGTGCTCGCTCCATGATCCCGTCATATTCCGTTTTGGCTTTTCCTTTAGGATATTTTATTAAAAATATTCTTGATAAAAAAAGAATACTAAAAATTTTATTTTTTACTATTATTTTCCTTCTTCTTATTTTAAATCTTTTTCAAAGCTGGCAATTCAACAAAGGAATAATAAAAAAAGAGCGGATGACAAGAGAGTATTATTTTGCTGTCTTTGGGAAAACCACTGTTGATAAAAACGATGAAAAGTTTCTTTTAGTTGAACGATCAGTTGAATCAACCGAGCAATTAGAAAACGAAGAAAGATTTAGTAAAAGCTTATTAGGATTTTGGAATTTTGAAGAAAAAAAATATCATGATACAATTTCGTTTTCGGGAAACGGATCATTTAAAATGAATAAGCTAAAAAACTTCTCGCCCACGGTAAATATTAAATATAAAGACCTCACAGAAAATTACTATGCGTGGATACGCGCGAATGTAAATGTTTATATTCCTGAAAATTATTCCGAAGCTATGCCTGTTCTCGTAATAACATTTCAACACAAAGGAAAAAATTATAAATACAGAACTACGACATTTGAAGAAGATATTACAAAAGGACAATGGAACAGTCTTTCGTTGGATTACCTGACACCTGAAGTCAGAAGCAAAAAAGATAATTTAATGGTTTACATTTGGCATCGCGGCAAGTCGAATATTTTTATTGATGATTTTGAAGTAGATGTCTTTGAGGAGTAAAGTATAATTGTAATTAATATTGAACCATGAAACAATGAAACAATAAAGCAATGTAATTAGTTGTAATTGATTGTAATTAATAATAATTTGGTTGTCTTTAATCATTTAAGCATTTAATCAACAAAAGAAATTTTAAAAAAGCATGGTAACAAAAATTCCAATACAAAAATTATCAATCGAAGGAGAAGGATTTCATTTGATGATAAAAGCGAAAATAAATGAGAAGAAGGCAAATATTTTGATAGATACGGGTGCATCGCGAACAGTTTTTGATAGTGAGCAAATCAAAAATTTCATTCCCGAAGATCATATTGAATTTGAAAATAATGAGAAACTCTCCACCGGACTGGGAACAAATTCGCTTGTTAGTCAGGCTACAATAATTAAAAAACTTCAGTTTGGCGATTTGATCATCAAAAATTATACAGCCGTTATATTGGATATGAAACATATTAATCAATCTTATACTACACTCAACTTTCCTGCAATTGACGGTGTCCTTGGCAGCGACTTGCTATCGAAGTATAAAGCCGTGATTTATTATAAGGAGAAATTTTTGAAGTTATATTACTTTTAAATTTTTGTCTGTAGGACAAATATTATTGTAGAAATAACAAAGTATGATAAAAAAGAAAACCGTGTAGCGGTTTCATAATTTTTCAATGATTAATCTATGAATCTCCTACAGAGATTTCATTTCTGTATTTCAAAATTTTCTACAATATTTAATCCCCTACAGGGATTAATTTTAAAAATATAAAAATCATGAAAACACTCACTTAATTCTTACAATCTTATTTATCGGAAGTTTTTCTACCAACATTTGATTTTCATCTTGTAAATTTTGAATTTTTCTCACAATATCCATTCCTTTAATCACTTTTCCAAATGCAGCAAAACCCTGTCCATCAGAATTTCGTTTGCCACCAAAATCCAGTTCCGGTTGATCACCTACGCAAATAAAAAAATCAGATGTTGCTGTGCCGGGCTCATTACGAGCCATAGAAATTATACCATCTTTATGAAAAACTCCGGTTTCTTTGGTTGTTTCATGTTTAATGGATTCTAAAGCATTAGGATGAAAATCTTCAAATAATCCACCTTGTATCACTTCAATTTTTATGTCATTTTCTGGCTGGTTATCCATGCGAACAACCCTGTAAAAACAAGCTTCCGAAAATCTATTTTCATCAATATATCTCAGAAAATTACTTGCAGTTACTGGAGCATCTTTTTCAAATATTTCAATTCTAATATCTCCAAGTTCTGTTTTTATCAAAACCTGTGAATTTTTTTTCGTGCATCCGAAAAATACAAAAATCATTAATAAAGAAATTACTAAAGCTATAATATTTTTCATAGATAAAATTTATTATTGTTGAGTTACTATCGCTTTCCTTCTGAAATCATTATTCAATAATTAACAATTTTCGACCTTGTTTTATTGAATTACCAGCTTTCAAACTTATTTCAATAATATAAACCCCTTTCACAAATCCTGAAATATTCATTTTAATCAAATCAATATTTGTAAATGAACCGGAATTCATAAGTCTTCCGGTCATATCAAACAATTTTAGAATTATTTTTTCCTTTCCGTAAAGGTTTTGTAATGATATATTTATTTCTTCTTTGGCAGGATTTGGGAATATCTCAAAAGACAGTTCTGAATAATTATTTCCTGTGATTCCCGGGCTGACGGGAGGAGAATTAACCCCACTAAAATATTTTAATCCGCCGGCAAAATTTCCGGCAAGGAGATCGAAATAACCATCGTTATTGAGATCGGCTATGGCAGCTGCTGTTCTTTTGCCTTCATTAATATTAAATGGAATTGAATCAATGATCTGAAACAGAGAATCGCTTTCGGTAAACTTCCCGCCAAGGTTATCATCAATATCTGTAAAATAAAATAACTTACCCTGCTCTGAGCCAACTATCAATTTAAATTTATCATCATTATCTTTAAAAAAACACGGGACACTGTATCCGTTGTAAGAAACATTATAATCGGTAACATTTACTTTTCCAAGACTGTCGGTGACCAAGGTAAAAACCGGCTCATCAGGTGTTCCTGTGTTTTTATAAAAATTCAGATTACCTTTTTTTTCGCCAATGATAAGGTCGGTCATTCCATCTTTATCAAGATCAATTAACTGTGGGGCACTGAAATCACCCACATCAATATTCTGATAATTTATTTGTTCTAAAACAAATTCAGCCGTATCTCCAACCAAAGCCGAATTTTTATAATAATAAATATCTCCTTCAGAATTTCCTATCAACATATCATCGTCACCATCTCCGTCAAGATCGGCGAAAGCAGGAACAACTCCCGTAAGTTCAAGATCGAAAATATCAGCAAAATCCCTTGTCATCAACATAAAGGAAGGCTCGGTAGCTGTACCTGTATTTTTAAATAAAGCAAGTTTTGAAATAAAATCTGAATACAAAATCAAGCCGTTAGGATCGTACCACGAAGAATTATAATAACCGTAATTTCCTATTAGCAAATCTTTTAACCCATCATTATCATAATCGAAAAAGACAGGATAAGCCCCTGAACCAACATCAATCATTTCGTTCTGAAGAAATTTATTGGTTTTATAATGAAATACGGGAGAATTATTTTCACCTGAATTCTGAAACAACATTACACTTTTATAATTTCGGGAATTAAACATACTTGGAACAAATGGCGAAACAAGCAAATCTTTTTTACTATCATTATTAATATCAACATAAGTTGCCAGAGGCATTGAATACTGCCAAATTGAAAGAAAAGCTGTATCCAGACTGATCATATAAGCATCATCCGAAGTGCCGCCGTTAACAAGTTTCATTAAATTAGGATAATCAACATCACCAAGTATTAAATCTTTATCATCATCACTATCTAAATCAATAACTAAAAAAGTACTTCCAGAATGACGGTCTTTATTTTTAGAAATATAATTCTCTTTTGTTCCAAAACAGGTGTCGAGAGTGATTTCATTGGATTCTTCGTTTTCAGCAAAATGGCCCCAGCAGTTATCGGTTTTCTCATAATCGAGGGAATCAGGTACGCCATATTTTTCCATTGACAAATTTTTATGCATCTCAACAAAAGCACCCATTCCCCAGAAAGTCAGAATATCAAGATCACCATCATTATCAAGATCGGTAATGGCAGGATAATCAGCATAAGTAACCAAAATATTTGTATATATTGCTCCTTGCAAAGATGTAAGAAAAGGATAAACCATTGATTCAAATTTCAATTCACCATCCGAAACATTTTTATAAACTAATATTCCGCCAAAATTTGAATAAGTAAAAATATCCTGTTTGCCGTCAGCATTATAATCCGCAAGTATCACCCAATCATATAATTTTGGAAATTTTTCTTTGTACTGTGGAGCATAAGAATAATCAACAGAATCGGGCGAACCACCATTTAAAAAAGTCATTATTCTATTACCATATCTGTCAAAGACAAAAAGGTCTTTGATTCCGTCAAAGTTTAGATCAATCTCACAAAACTGACACGAATTCATTCCACCTGTCCATGGGAAATTATAAATATCCTCCTCTGAATTTACCTTCACGGAATTGTTTTTAGCAGAATTAATTTCAGTAAAAAATAATTGTCCCTGAGATTGTATTGACATCAAGAGAATCAAAAGAAGAAAAAAACTTTTTTTTAAAGACATAATATTTAGTGTTTAATTAAAACAAATTCTAAATCATAATTTTCAAAATTACATAATCTTAACTAATATCCTCTGAAAATAGTGTAATTTAGCCGTCAAAGAAAATTAGACAAAAATTTAGTATGGCAAAAATTTTAGTAATTGATGATGAAAAGAACATCAGGAGGACGTTAAGAGAGATACTTGAATATGAAAAATTCAATGTTGATGATGCTGAAAACGGAATAACAGCTCTGAAAAAGATCGGAAAAAATAAATATGATGTTATTTTACTCGACATTAAAATGCCACAAATGGATGGCATTGAAGTTCTTGAACATATCATGAAAACATCCGACACTCCGGTAATAATGATTTCGGGACACGGAACCATTGACACAGCTGTGGAATCAATAAAAAAAGGTGCTTTTGATTACATTGCCAAGCCGCTTGATCTTAATCGTTTGCTAATCACTATCAGGAATGCAATGGATAGGTCTGATCTGATAAGCGAGACTAAAGAATTAAAAAAGAAAGTAAGCGAGTCGTATGAAATGATAGGCGAATCAGAATCTATCAAGCAAATAAAAGAAATGATAGACCGTGTAGCACCAAGCGATGCACGAGTTTTAATAACCGGAAATAATGGAACAGGCAAAGAAATAGTAGCCCGTTGGCTTCACAAAAAGAGCGACCGTGCAAAAGCTCCGTTTATTGAAGTAAACTGTGCAGCCATCCCACCCGAACTAATCGAAAGTCAGTTGTTCGGGCATGAAAAAGGCTCATTCACTTCAGCTATTAAACAACATAAAGGAGATTTTGAACAGGCAAATGGAGGAACTTTATTTCTTGATGAAATTGGAGATATGAGTCAGTCTGCACAAGCAAAAGTCCTGAGAGCCTTGCAGGAAAACAAGATCATGCGTGTGGGAGGAGAAAAAGAAATACCTGTGGATGTAAGGATCATAACCGCAACAAACAAAAACATACCGGAAGAAATAAAAAACAAAAGATTCAGAGAAGATCTCTATCACAGATTAAGCACCATCTTAATAAATATACCACCACTAAAAGAAAGGAAAGATGATATTCCATTACTTGCCAATTATTTCCTTGATGAGATTTCATTAAAGCAAGGAAAAGCACCAAAAAAATTCACGGAAGACGCAATAAAAGAACTTCAAAATGTTGAATGGACAGGCAACGTAAGAGAACTTAAAAATGTAGTGGAACGTCTGGCAATACTTTGCAATATTGAGATTACCGCCAAAGATGTTAAAAAATATGCACAGCCGTTGTATGAATAATTTAATAGTTTCGGGTTTTGACAAGTATTTTTGGTTTTTTTAACTTCAAACCTTAAACTTCAAACCTTAAACTTCAAACCCAAAACCCAAAACCAAATCCTTTGCTATTTCACAATTTTGTTGTACCTTTGCAGTTCCAAAAATTTTATGGTAGCGATCTTTGAAAACAATAAAGAAAATCATCCTCACCTCCTTTAATCCATTTCTATTCATGGTATGAGTTTGGAAGTTTCATTTTTTACGAAACAGGGGGTGAGGTTTTTATTTAATCCCATACTTGTACGGAACAGAATTGTAAAATTTCCAGTTTTGTTTTGTACCGCATTACTACTTCTAAACAGCTTTCCCCGATAGCTATCGGGGTTGCAAAATTGTTAAGAATTAGTATATTTCGGGGCTGACCGGTTTTGACAGCAAGGAAGGGGAATTGTAAGCATGCCGAGCATTGTAAATTTGGCTCGTCCTGAAAAGGTATCTTAGGATAAAAACTAATTTGCAACAGCCAATAACTGGCAACGAATATAATTACTCGTTAGCAGCGTAAACAAAAGTTTACGACTCTAACTGTTCCCCGGGGAGCTTCTCCTGACAGCGACCCGACAGGAGCATCGCAAATGTTGGGATAGTTACTGCAAGTCTTCGGTGTAGTGGCGAAAATTAAGAAGATACGGAATTATCAGGTCGGCTTTTTACCAGTTGATTCCCGACAACCAACAAAAAGCTATGCATGTAGAAAGCACTTTTGCTGCTTGTTTGGACGAGGGTTCGACTCCCTCCAGCTCCACAGAATTTAATCCGCCTTGGCGGATTTTTTTGTTTTTACCTCAAATAATTACCTCCGCGCTGCTGATATATACTAATGAAATTCTCTATCGAACGATCGTATCCGGCTTCGATATCATCAGGAAAATAACAGGCAGGTAATTCACCCATACTTCTGTGGTAACTTATACATTCGCAACAAATTCCTTTTTTCGAGCAGGGATATGTGCAATTACAATTTTGTTTGTTTTGTTCAATATTGCAAGTTTTCATGTGTTTAAGTTTTGATAATTATCTTCCATCTAAATAGTTTCTGTCCATAAAGTAAATACAAACTGATTTAAGAATAACGAACACCGATTAACGATTTGCGAAGTAGCTGAAAATCTGAAATCTAAAATCGTTAATCTTTATTCGATATTCAAATTATTATTAATATCCGAATTTTATGGACAGACACTAATTTATAATAACATCAATAGCTCCTACTCCAAACTTCGCCAGAGAAGCACTTTGGTCTTTCAGTCCCTCGTAATCTCTTAAGATATTGATGATCTCATTTTTCAAAACACCGTTTCCAACACCGTGGATAAAAGTAACTTTTTTAAATTTTTCGGCGATAGCACTTTCTAAGCATTTTATAAAATACTCCTTTTGTATATTCAGCATATCTCTGCTGCTAAGACCTGCAATATTATCAATTAATTCAGCAATATGAAGATCAACTTCAGCCTCGCCAAACGCAGTTTGGTGTTTCTCTATTAAAGATTTCTTTTTCACTTCTTTTGCTTTTTCCTCCTTCACATTTTCATCATATTTCATTGTTTTTTTATCTGATGAAATTCCCGGATGATAAGCCATTTCAGTAATACTGACAAAATATGCTTTTGTATTTAGAAAAGAAGAACTTCGATAAGCGCCTTCATGACTGAGTTTTGCTCCTTTAATTTTGAATTTTGAACTTGCAGGCATCAGCACCTTATTACTTTCGTCTTTATGGAATAAAACCTGAACCACGCCTTTTAACCATTTATTTAATTCGTCTCTTTCGATAGTTTCTAATAATATTTTTGATTCGGCGGGAATAAAATCATAATCAATACCGGAGAATTTACCATTTTCATCTTCCAAAAATAAACTGAATAAAATATCGTATCCTGTGTGGTTGATCAGAAAAATATCAAGGTATCCTGCTATCAAAAAACTTTCGTCATGTGGGGCAAATGCAAGATAAACTCCTTTTTCGCTTACATCACCTGAAGGGAAATTTCTAAGCCGGCTAATCCTGTCGTCTAATTCCGGCTCTCTTTCTTCACTTATTTTTTCTATACTACTTTCAGGAAGTTCAACATTAAAATCTTCATTAAAAAGTTCCGCTGCCTTTTCATTTGAATCCGGTTTAATCAAATCTTTCGATAGAACCGGCACATCAAATCCATCTTCAATAGTTACATTTACCATTTTACTGCTTATAATCTTACTAACAATCCCACCACCGTTTTCATTCAAAAATTTTACTTTATCTCCTACTTTAAATCTCATAATTTTAATTTTCTACAAAATTATAATAAATAAGATGAATTATTTGCAAATTTTGAAATATCTGAAATGGAGTGATGAAGTGATAAGTCCACTCCGAAAAGTAATTTATTTTGGACTAAAGTCCATTTTCTTCTGTATAATTTTTTACCCCTGCCATAAATGACAGGGTAATTCATTGAATTGCA
>DAOVNY010000162.1 GCA_030630005.1 Bacteroidales bacterium
TCATCGCTAAGTTTTTTAAAATGAACTTTTGTTTTTACAGTGAAGGATCTGAATTTATCTTTTGATTTTAAACATACTCCGGTAATTACTTCATGCTCTCTACCCGAAAGTTTTTCAAGTATTTCTTTTGCATTATCGTGATCAGTGGGTTTGCCCATAATTTCCCCGTTTAGCGAAACTATTGTGTCGGCAGCAATTATTAAATCGTTATCATTAATTTCTGATTTGTGGAAAGCTTTTGCTTTAATCTCGGATAGAAATAATGCTGTTTCGGTGGGATTCATATTTTCCGGATA
Organism: Bacteroidales bacterium; assembly: GCA_030630005.1. Lineage (GTDB taxonomy): Bacteria > Bacteroidota > Bacteroidia > Bacteroidales > JAIORY01 > JAIORY01. The sequence goes on from DAOVNY010000162.1 coordinate 297, forward strand.
AACTTCTTTTACGTTTTTTGAAACAACAATAAAATCAATCCCAAGGTTTTCGAGCAATTGTTTTCTTCTTGGTGATTTTGATGCTAATATTATTTTATATTTTTTTAGATTGTTAAGCGTTCCCATCTTTTAAATTCATTGAATTGTAACTATTTAGCCACTATATTAATAGCCACAGATTCACAGATTAAAATTAATTCTAATCTGTGAATCTGTGGCAAGTATTTGTTTTTTAACATCTTATATTGGCTTAGTAATTACAAATTATTAATTAATTAAAAATAATTGCATTGATAAAATTCCTGCCAACATAATTATCTTTGAAGTATTACTCAGAAATTTGTAATCTTCAATTGATTTTGCTTTCAAAACCTTTACAAAAAGATAAATAAACAAGGGCTGAACGGCTATCATAAAATACCAAAATACAACATCAAGGTTTTCCGATAATAAAATAAATTGTCCATACGCAAGAGCAACAACCGAAATAAAAATAAAAAAAGCAACTACAATTTTTGTTTTGAATATTCCAATTACAACAGGCATAGTCCGGCAACCAAATTCCTTGTCACCTTTTCGGTCTTGCATGTCTTTTAATATTTCGCGGATAATCGAAGTAAGAAATGCAAAAAGAGAGTAAGCCCAAATCAAAATATTGATTTTATGTAGCACCTGAAAAGCATTTAAGAATTCAGATGAATTTGATCGTAGTGAGATAAATTCGAATAACCATGGCAGAAAAATCACCAGTGCCGATAATGTGCCGACAACAACATTTCCCATTATGAATTGTCTTTTATATCTTGCAGAATAATACCAAAGCATTATAGCAGTAAGCAGAAAAATAAAACCAAGTTGAAAAACACCGAGAATATATCCAAGATAAAATCCAATACCAACTGCAATGATGTTGATGATAATGTACAAATTTTTGATAGTTGAAACTTTGATTTTTGTGCCAACAAGATTCTTTCCGGGTTTATTTATTTTATCAATTTCCGTATCAAAAAAATCATTAATAAAATATCCCGCAGCAGCTATCAAAACAGTTGCAAGAACCAGCAAAAGAAAATTAAATTCTCCCATCTGTAATTCTACTCCCTGAGATTTAAGTAGGGGTTTAATAACACAAAAACGAACAAGATATTGAGTTAGAATTACTATCAGTAAATTAGGTAATCGCAGTATGCTTAAATATGGTTTCATTTTTTTGTGTTCTGATAATTAAAAATCTAAAATGACTTATTACCAATCATAAGCATCATCATTCATCCATTTTCCCTGAACTTTCATTACTTGTTCAATAATATCGCGCACACATCCTTTTCCACCTTTTTTATCTGAAATATATTTTGAAATAGATTTTATTTCCTCAGAGGCATCAGCCGGACAACAAGCAAGCCCCGCTTTTTTCATTACCGCATAATCAGGAATATCATCGCCCATATAAATTGTATTCTCTGCTTTAATATTATGTTTTTCAAGATATTCATTAAAGACTTTTACTTTATTTTCTACTCCAAGAAAAACATCTTTTATTTTTAGTGCTGTAAATCTATTGTTTATAGTTTCTGATTTGCCACCGGAAATTATTACAACATTGTATCCCTTTTTTGCAGCAAGCTGAATAGCATATCCGTCTTTTACATAAGCAGTTCTCAATGGTTCTCCTTCCATCATCATAATTAGGGTTCCATTTGTAAACACTCCGTCATAATCGAAAATAAAAGTGTTTATGTTTTTCAGGAGTTTTTTGTAGTTAGTCATTTTTTCTTTTTATGATTAATGATCTTTTTTGATAAAATTTCATAGATATCTTTAAATTCAGGAAATTTCGATAATGTTTTTAGATGTGCTTCAATAGTCTGATAGTCTTCTCTTATTGCAGGTCCGGTTTGTGCTTTTATAGGTTTGTGAGTTTGTATCTTTTCTGCTGTTTCTTGTATCAATGGCTTGATGAGATCGAATGAAAGATCGTGCTTTTCCAAAATTTCATCGGCAATTGTATAAAGATAATTTGAAAAATTACAAGCAAAAACTGCTGCAATATGGAGTGTGACACGTTGTTCGGAGTTAACATGTTTTACGTTTTCCGAAATACTTTTTGCAAGTTCATCAAGTAAATCAAGATTGATTTTATTATTGGCTTCAATACAAACAGGAATATTTTTAAAGTCAACATTTTTGGTTTTAGTGAAAGTTTGTAAAGGATAAAAAACTCCGTAATTTTCAGAAGTTTTTTGCAAAACTTTCATTTCAACGGTGCCGGATGTGTGAACTATTAATTTGTTTTGGATATTTATTTTTTCCAAAACTTCTGTCAAAATATTATCAGGTACAGAAACAATGTAAAGGTCGGCTTCGGTTGTGAGTTTGCTAAGGTTAGTGATAAATCCTGAAGAAACACTTTCAGCCAAACTACGTGCATAGTTGGTTTTCCTGCCAAAGATCTGGATAATATTTTTCCCTGTTTTATCAAAAGCCTTTGCCAGATGAGAGGAAACATTCCCTGCTCCAATCATTGCTATATTATTTATTGTTTTTTCTGACATAATAAATATTCGGCAAAGTTACGAAACTTATAAAATCAATGCGTTATTAATTCTTTTCACGGATAATCTTTATTATCGATTTTAAATGGAATAATCGAAGGACAGTTGCTGATACAATTGATAAAATTAGCATAATTGCAAAATTTATTTTCCACTCAAAATGTAATTGTTTAGAAATTATATTTATAACGATTACGCTAATAATAAATAATATAATACTGATAAGATATTTGTAGTTTATCTTGAATTTAAAAAACCGCTGAACAACAAAAATCTGAATAATTGCAGTTATAAATTGTGCAGACAGACTGGCATAAGCAGAGCCAACTGCTAATAATTTTGGAATAAGTATAAAATTTAGTATCAGGCTTATTACCATCCCCGAAGCAGCGATAATGTTTAGTTGTTTTAAGTTTCCGTTTGCTGTTAATAAAGTCCCGAAAATATAAGTTGTTGAAATAGCAATAAATCCAAACATCAATAAACTAAAAACATGAGCCGATTCAAGAATATGATCCTTGTATAAAAGTTGCATAAGTTCTAAACTGTAAAAATGAGACCCTAAAGCAACTATCACCGAAATAGTTATCAGTAAAGAAAAAGCTAATTTTATAAGTTGCTCAACAGATTCCTTTTGCTTGATCATTTTTGAAAAAATGGGTAAAAGAAGTACGGCAAACAAAAATGCGATCATATTTGAGGCATCAAGCAATCGATAAGCGTGTGCATAAATACCGACTTGTTCATTGCCTATAGATTGAGGTAAAATCCTTTCTATTATCACCGAATCTATTCTGTTGTAAAATGTCATTAATAAAACAAGTAATGCAAAAGGAAAACTTTGTTTTAATATCATAATAAAAAATGGCAGATTACAGTTAAATTTCCTGAAAGCCGCTTTTTTTATCACAACCGACAAGGCGATTAGTGCTGTTAGAAGATAAGCTGCCGTTTGTGCGTAAATAAACCATTCGATCTTGAATTGCTTGTCTGTAACATTTCCCCAAATTAAAACTCCACAAATTATAATCATTAATACTCTGTCGAGAACAGAAATCAAACTGTCGGTCTTAAACAAAAGAAGTCCCGAGATATTCGAACGCAGGTAAAGAATAAAAGAAATAAGAAACTGATTGAATGCCAAAAAGCCCAGAAACTTCAGTTGTTCTCCGTCGTAACCGATAATGAGTGCAACAGCAAAAGCGATAAAAATGAAAACCAATCCAAGTATAAGTTTTAAAATTACTATGCTCGAAAAATGTTTGTTGAGCAAATGATTGTTTTGGGCAATATTTCTATTATTAAAATTTGTGATGCCAAAGTCAAGTAGAATATTAAAAAGAAACGAAAAGTTAAAAATCGCAAAATAAAATCCGTAATTCTCAGATCCGACAATATTCTGTACCGTCCGGTCAATACCTAAAATCCAGAAAGGCTTGACCAGAAGATTCAGGGAAAGTAATAATATCAGATTTGTAATAAATTTTTTTTGCATTTGATTAATTAATAAATACAACTCCAAACTCCATGAAAAGTTATAAATTTGTGCAAAATTACCATTTATTTCGTTTGAGATGGGACTTTATTAAATATTGCATTATTAAATTTATTTTTTAAAATTGAAAATAGCTGTAAATACTCGTTTGCTGGTAAAAAATAAGTTGGAAGGAATAGGCTGGTTTACCTACGAAACTTTGAAAAGGATCACCACTCAACATCCCGAACATGAATTTTATTTTATTTTTGACAGAAAATATAGCAATGATTTTATTTTTTCAGATAACATAACTCCAATTGAATTGTTTCCTCAGGCGAGGCATCCGTTTCTTTATTATCTTTGGTTTGAGAATTCAATACCGCATTTGTTGAAAAAATTAAAACCTGATCTTTTCCTCTCACCCGACGGATACCTTTCATTAAAATCTAAAATCAAGTCATTGGTAGTTTTTCATGATTTGAATTTCGAACATTATCCTGAGGATATTCCATGGCTGGAGAGAAAAAATTATAAACACTTTTTTCCAAAATATGCAAAAAAAGCTGATAGGATAGCAACAGTCTCGGAGTATTCAAAGCAGGATATTGTTGAGCAGTACAAAGTTTTGCCTGATAAAATTGATGTGGTGTTTAATGGTGCAAACGAAAGTTTTGTTCCTGTTAACGAATCCGAAAAAATTGAAACAAAGCAAGAGTTTTCAAAAGGTGCTTCGTATTTTGTTTATATTGGTTCACTTAATCCAAGGAAAAATCTAATCAATCTTTTTAAAGCATTTGATAAATATAAAAGCGAAAATCCGTCTCCGGTGAAATTATTGATAGTTGGAGAAAAAATGTGGAGTACTTCAGAGATTAAAAAGACATTAAATGAAATGAAATTTAAAGATGAAGTCATTTTTACAGGAAGATTAAAAGTTGATAAATTACATAAAGTTCTGGCTTCGGCTTTGGCTTTGACCTATGTTTCATATTTCGAGGGTTTCGGAATACCAATAGTTGAAGCTTTCAGATGCGATGTTCCGGTAATCACTTCAAATGTAACTTCGATGCCCGAAATTTCGGGTGATGCTGCTTTGCTTGTTGATCCGTTTTCAA
>DAOVNY010000046.1 GCA_030630005.1 Bacteroidales bacterium
ATCGAGGTGGGTAGTTCTGCTGTAAAAAAATCTGGCTGTGGCAGAAAAGTTTTCCGGAAAAATACCTTCGATTTTCCAGTAACGGTAATCTGATAAAGTTAAAGCTGCAATTGGATTTTTAAAACTGTCGGGTGCTGCCCAATTATGTGTAACACGAACAAATGCCGAATCTGATATTTCTTCAAAATTCAGCATACAATATGTTTTTGAAAAATCATATTCACCGGTAGTATCAACAATTTGATAATTGTCGGTTGTGGCATCACAAGTTTTTTCATTCAGGTCAATGAAAACGGTTAAGGGTTCAAATAAAAGTTGCTTTACCGAATGTCCGGTTTTCCCGGAAAAATGAATTGTATCAGAAAAAATATTCCATTCTTCATTAATAAAATTGACTTCAACAATATTTGAGTTGGCAAGAAAATCAACTCCTTTATATTTTTGTTTGCTGTAAAGATCCACATCAAAATTTGCCCCGTTTTCGTGAATTGAAAACGAATCAATAGAAAAATGCGGTGTTCCGGCGGTGAAAACCCATGCATCAAAAAAATCAGTCATATCAATTCCGGTATGATCAGTTAAAAAATCACGCATATCGTAGGATGATGCAGAGTTATAGGCAAACTCTTCGAGATAAGCTGTTGCTGCATCAAAAAATATTGAATCGCCAAGGTAGGCTCGCATGGATTGCACAACTGTTGATCCTTTATCATAAACAGTTTCACCATAAGTATATTGAGTGGGAACATCGTAAAGAGGCATATAACTTCCGTCACCGGAAGAAGTATGGCAATACTGAAGGACCCAGGCATGTTTATCACGTAAAGTATTTTTAAAATCTTCTGCGCTATAAAGATCATTAAGATAATACATTTCGCAGAACACAGCCCAACCTTCGTTAAGCCACATATCGCCGGCAGTGGAACAAGTAACTTTATCGCCAAACCACATATGCGAAAGTTCGTGAGTATAAAGCCATTCATAATTTAGACTTCCGTTAATACAACCATAGGGATATGCAATACTTGTAGCATGTTCCATAGCTCCTTTTGATGTTTCCACATATCCAATCCTGTCCCATGGATAAGCACCAAAATGAGTTTCGAAAAAATTCATGATCTCTTTTAAATTAACAAATGAACCTGATACATTTCCTGTATTAAATGGTCTGACATAAATATTTATTGGGATATCTCCGTTTATTCCATTATAAATATCATCAACCGATTCGTATTCTCCAACAGCTACAGAAGCAAGATAAGTTGGTATTGTCTGTGGCAATTGCCAGTAAAAAGTTGATGTATTATCACCGTTATCAATTGTTCCGATCAGAGTCCCTCCACAAATTGCTTTCATAGTATCGGCAACGGTTATAAAGCAATTGTAAGTTGCACGATCAGTAAAATCATCAACACATGGGAACCATGACTTACCAAGATTATGAGGATCAGAAACAAAACCTACACCAAGGTTAAATGCATAATTTCCTGAAAAATGAAATCCTCCCCATCCTTCGTGAAACGGCTGTCCGTGATAATGAACTTCGGCAATAAGAGTGTCGTTTGTATTTACAGGTGACAAAAGAGGAATGTGAATAATACCATCCACATGAGTAAAAGTAGTTATTTCCACTCCATCAATAAATACTGCATCCACAGTAAGATCAAGCAATTCTAAAGGAACAGAATTAAGATTATCTACTTTTGGAGTGAATTGTACTTTGGTATATGCCTGAATAGTTTCGGCTTCCGTATCAATATTTTCAAGGTAGATATCATAATGAACCGCATCAATTGTATCACCTATTACTGAAGATTTAAAACTGTGTTTGTGAGAATATTTATACTTGTTATCTTGAGCAGACAAAGAAACAAAAAGTAGAAATAAAATTGTGCTTAACAAATACTTTAGATATTTCATTTTCGTTATTTTTTATTTAGAATTATTTTGTAAATTTATCCAATCTATTTTAGATTAATCATAAATCCGTAAATAAAATAAATAAACAGATGAAAAAATTTAAAAATTTAAAAATAGCAGCTTTAGTTTTTGCCATTATTTTTTTGAACATTCAGGGTTTTTCTCAATCGGAGATATGGACTTTAAAAGGCTGTATTGATTATGCTTTAGACAATAACATCCGGATAAAGCAAAGCGAATTATCATCAGAATCGAATAAAGCTACACTTTTGCAGAGCAAATTAGATTTACTTCCTTCGGTAAACGGAAGTGTTAATCACAGCTATGGATGGGGCAGGTCGGTAGATATGGCAACTTATGAATATACAAATCAGAAAACAACACAAGATTATTTCTCCATTTCTGGTAATGTTACAATTTTTAACGGATTGCAAAATTTTAATGAAATTAAGAAGAATCAATATGAATATCTTGCAAGCAAGTATGATTCCGATAAAATGAGAGATGATATTTCTTTGCAAATTGCTGCTGCATACTTACAGATTTTATTTTCTCACGAACTTGTTGCAACTTCCAGAGAATCAGTGGAAGTTACAAAACTACAAATTGACAGAACAAAGAAAATGGTCGATGCCGGCACTTTGGCAAAAGGCAGTCTGCTTGATATTCAATCGCAGGGTGCTGCCGAAGAACTTAATCTAATTAAAGCCGAAAACCAGTTAAATCTTGCATATCTTGACCTTCAACAAATTCTTGACCTTGAAGTTATTGAAGATTTTGTGATAGATAAACCCCAACTTACTATCAGAAAAAAACCTGAATTAATTCCTGCAATGCAAATTTACAGGTATGCATTAATTAATCTTCCTGAAATAAAAAGTGCAGAATACAGATTAAAAAGTTCTGGAAGAAGTCTCGCAATTGCTAAAGGTAATAGAAGTCCAAGTTTGTCATTAAGAGCAGGATGGGGAACAAATTATTCTGATCAGATTGCCGTTTTTGACCCTGCTGATCCAAATTTCGGGGAAGTAATTCCTTTCGGAGATCAGTTTAATGATAATCAAAACAGGACAATGTCTATTTCATTGTCTATACCGATTTTTAATGGTTATCAGGTTTCTACATATATTAGTCAGGCAAAAATGGGAATAATAAATTCAGAGTATAATTTACAACTTCAAAAAAATCAGGTACGAAAAAATGTTGAACAAGCGTTTGCTGATGCTGTTGCTGCTTATAAATCTTATAATGCAACCAAAAAATCACTTCTTTCGTTTAGAGAAGCATTTATGTATATGGAGACAAAATTTAATGTTGGAATGGTAAATTCAATTGATTATAATGTTGCAAAACAGCTATTGACTAAAGCTGAATCAGATCTTTTATCTGCAAAATATAATTATATATTTAAAGCTAAGATACTTGACTTTTATATGAGTAAACCACTAACGATAGATGAATATAAATAGTTTTTGTAAAAAAGTACTTAAAGTAAACTAAAGTTTGGAGTGAACTAAAGTTTGGAGTGAACTAAAGTTATTAAAAATGAAATACTTGCTATTTTTACTTTAATTAGAAAGAAGTTAAACTTTAGGCATTTTAGGCACTCCAAACTTTAGGCACTTGTAGTTACAAATAATTAAAATAATCAATAAAGAATTAAGTATTTTTACAGATCATAATAATTCAGGAAACAAAAAATAAAAAAAATGAAAAAAAATCCGGCAAAGAAGAAATCGAAAAACAAAAAATGGTTTTTCATCATAGGAGGCTTGCTAATAGTTATTTTAGTGATTGTTGCAATAAATAAAAAGAAAAATTCTCACTTAAAAAAAGTAAGCACCGAATTAGCAGAAAAGCGCACAATTATTGAATCTGTTGCAGCAAACGGGAAAATCCAACCCAAAGTTGATGTAAAGATAAGCCCGTATATTTCGGGTGAGGTAGTTGAATTGTATGTAAAAGAAGGCGAAGAAGTAAAAAAAGGTAAGTTGCTTGCAAAGATTGATCCTGAGATTTACAAGTCGAATTTGGAGAGAATGGAAGCATCGCTTAATTCGCAAAAAGCAAATAAAGCTAATGCTAAAGCCCGCCTTGCACAAGTGAAAGCTCAATATGAAAATGCCAGATTATCTTTTGAAAGAAATAAAAAACTCTGGGAACAAAATGTTATTTCTGCATCTGACTTTGATGCTGCACGTTCTCAATATACAGTTGCCGAAGCTGAAGTTGAAGCTGCCGGAGAAAGTGTTAATGCTGCCGGATATTTGGTTAGCAGTTCTATGGCTTCGTTAAAAGAGGCAAGGGAGAATCTAAATCGAACAAGTATTTATGCACCTAATGATGGGACAGTTTCAAAATTAAATGTGGAGGTTGGCGAACGTGTTACCGGAGCATCTCAGTTTTCGAGCGGTACCGAAATTATGCGTATTGCTGATTTAAGAAATATGGAGGTAAATGTTGAAGTTAATGAAAATGATATTGTAAGAGTTTCGATGTCAGACACATCAATAATTGAAGTTGATGCATATTTGAATAAAAAATTCAAAGGAATTGTTACCGAGATTGCTACCTCGGCAAATACAATTGGTGTAAGTGCCGACCAGGTTACAAATTTCGATGTTAAAATTCTTATACTTCGTGATTCTTATTTTGATTTAATTCCTGAAGATAAACCAAATCAATCACCTTTCAGACCCGGGATGTCAGCAACAGTTGATATCCAAACTGAAACTGCATTTCAGATATTAACTGTTCCTATACAGGCAGTTACTACTCGTGCTGATACTTCAGGGAAACAACAATCGGTACTTGAAAAAAGAGAAGAAGAAAGAATTACCAAAGAAGAAATAAGTGAAGATAAAGAAGTTAAAGAATACGTTTTTGTTTACAAAGAAGAAAAAGCTGTGATGCAGGAAGTAAAAACCGGTATCCAAAATAATATGTATATCCAAATAGTTGAGGGACTTTCTGAGGGCGAAGAAATTATTGTTGCACCTTACAGAGCAGTCTCAAAAGGACTGAAAAACAATGATGATGTTGAGAAAGTTGAGAAGAAAGATTTGTTTAAAACTGATGATTAATGGTTTGGTACTTTGTTGTGTGTAATACCAAAAATCACAGCAAATAACACAATTTTTCTCTTATTTTTTGTATTTTTGTAGAAAAAAGAAATGATAGTAGAAAGACAAGATAACGAAATATTAGTCAGATTCTCTGCTGGAATTAAAATTTCCAGAATTCAGGCAATACTTGATTATTTGCGATATGAAGAATTGACTTCAAAATCTGCAGCCACAGAAAATGATGTTGATAAACTTGTAAAAGAAGTAAAAAAAGGACGCTGGAATAAGACAAAAAAAGAATTAGGACTAAATGATTAAAATTATCGTTGATACAAATATTGTATTTAGTGCCTTACTGAATATTAATAGTAGAATTGGTCAGATTTTAATTAACGGAAAAAATCACTACCATTTTTATTCGCCTGAATATGTTAGATTTGAGATTTTTAAACATAAAGAAAAAATAAAATCTATTGGCAAACTGACAAACAATGAATTTCTTGAGACTTATGAATTAGTATTGAAAAACATCACTATTCTTAACCATTCTTTAATCCCGACTAAGATTTATAAAAATGCTGAAATGTTGTGTCAAAATATTGACATTGATGATACTGTTTTTGTAGCAGTATCAGACTTTACAAAAGGAATTTTATGGACAGGTGATCTTAAGTTGCTAAATGGACTTATCGAAAAAGGATATACACGCCTGATAAAAACAGATGATTTATACCAAGATTTTATTTCGAGGGAAAAATTCAAATAAAAAAAATATAGTGATAACAAATTTGTATGCTTGGATATGTTCAGTATCAATTATTTTGAAACTTGAATTTTTAATAAAATCCTAAAAATTAAACTATAATGCCGAACATTCTTTGCATAGAAACAGCAACTCAGGTTTGCTCCGTAGCATTAATTACTGATAAAAAAATTATTGCACTAAAAGAAAGCAAAGAAGCAAATTCACATTCAAAGTTTGTTACTTTGATGATAGATGAGATGCTCTGTGAAAACAATCTGAATTTTTCAGATTTGGATGCTATCGCTGTGAGTAAAGGTCCCGGTTCATATACCGGCTTGCGAATTGGAGTTTCGACAGCGAAAGGTTTTTGTTATGCTCTGGACAAACCGCTAATTTCTGTTGGAACATTACATTCGATGGCTTTAGGGGCGGCAAAAAAAATATCTGATAAACAAAATAATAATATTTTATTATGCCCGATGATAGATGCCAGAAGAATGGAAGTTTATTCTGCTTTGTATGATATTAATGGAAAACAAATACGGGAAGTTAAAGCAGAGATAATTGATGAAAATTCTTTTGATGAATTTCTGAAAACAAAAAAGATAGTTTTTTTTGGTGATGGAGCTGAAAAATGCAAAGGTGTTCTGGGACAAAAAAAGAATGTTGAATTTCTTGATGATTTTTTCCCGTCAGCTCAATATATGTTAGAACCGGTTATTAATAAATTTAATAATTCCGATTTCGAAGATGTGGCATATTTTGAACCGTTTTATTTAAAGGATTTTATTGCCGGAAAGCCGAGAGTTAAGGGCTTGTATTAAGAAACCTTCAAGGTTTTTAAAACCTTGAAGGTTTAGAAAACGTAATTTTATTTTTTAATTATTTTTCTGTAAATTGTTTCATTATTGTTGAAATTAACACTTAGTAAGTAAACCCCTGATTTACAATTTCCTAAATTTATTTCAAAATCATTTTTATTTAAAGATTCAATGTTATTATTTAAAACTATTTTTCCGCAAATATCCGTGATTAAATATGATCTAATTCCTTTTTTGGATTTTGATACATTAATTGTTAACTTTCCAGAAGTTGGATTTGGATAAATAATAACATTATTATTTTGAAACGAAATATTTTCATATCCAACATTTAGAATGCAATTTGAATCCCCATAAAGAGGAATATTGTTTTCTCCGTAGCAAATGAATTCAGAAGCAAATTCAAGTATAATAGACATAGGTTCAAATAAACCTGTCTCATGGCCAATCCCTTCAATCATCCAATTACAAATATCCCCATTCGAAAAATTAAATCTTTTCCTGTATTCATCTCCGACTAATACCGAATCTATTGAAGCAATTATAAGTCCTGGACTGATATAAGAAAATAGGGTATCTCCAACGTTTAGTGTGAAATCCATTAATAAATTTTCTTCATTTCCATTAAATTGATAAGTCTTTCCATTTTCTGTTCTAATTGCACCCCTATATTCACCGTTGTAATTATATGTTTCATCACAAGGACCAGGTGGATTTATTACTTCTTGATAGAATTCTCCTGTTTCATAAATTTTATAGAATTCCTTTCCGTTATGAATAATTGTGCCATCTACATAATAAATAGAATTGTACATATTTGCACAAACCCCGTCATTATAACCTCTTAGTATTCTCCACTGCGATGTGGAATCTGCTGGAATAGGAATAATATTCTGTCCTGATAAAATCAAATGGAATATTAAACTTGTTAAAAGGAGTGTCTTTTTCATTTTTTATATGTTTGGTATCTGAATAATTACTATTACCTTTATTTTTCCAATGTTCAAAAAAGTATTTTCCAGAAAATTCATAAATACCGCATGGCTATTTTCTAATCAATTCTGTAAGCGTAATATTTAATTCTTTCACTTCTTAATTTATATAGTCTTCTTTAAGCCCTGTCATCTCAAACTAACTCCTTCTTGTTTTATATTTTGATAAATCTTGGATTTTATTAGCTTGGCTATATACTTTTCTTTAGTATTCATAAATCAAAGATACTATTTTTTTCAATTCTTATATTTCCCATTATTTTAGCTTTTTTAGAGTAGTATTAGTAATGAGCGATTTCATCTGTGAAATAGCCATTGCATTCAATTTTATTAATCTTTCTTTTTGGGACAAATTTTGATGAATAAGCATTGCGTTGATGTTTTCTAAATTGGATAATACAAAATTGTTACTACCTGCTTCATTTTTAATTGTACCGAATTCGGTATAATTAAAATCAGGGTTGTATAAAGCTTCCCATTCACCAAGATATTCGATAGTACCCTTTAAACTAAGCCATTTGATAATTACCACTTCCTGCATTTGACTTTTAGCCATATCGGTAAGTGAAATATAATCGTCCTGCTTTTGGGAGATTATTGTTATTTCCGTTCCTTGTATGTTTATTTTTTTACTTTTTGCCATAGTTATACTTTACTTTATTATCCATAAATCAAAAATACTATTTTTTTCAATTCTTATATTTTCAATTATTTTAACATCAATTTCCCCAAATTTTTTTAAATTTGGAGATTGAAAAAAATTGAAGAAAAATATGGAATATAAAATTTTAAAAATTGAAATTAACGAGGATATTGCTCTAATTACAATAAGCAGACCTGAAGCTTTGAATGCTCTGAATACAAGGTTTTTTGATGAAATGGATGCTGCCATAGCCGAAATTTCCGAAAAGAAAAATGTTAAAGTGATGGTAATTACCGGCGAAGGAAAAGCATTTGTAGCTGGTGCCGATATTTCAGAAATGGTTGATATGACACCTGAGCAAGGTTCGGCATTTTCAAAAGTGGGACAAAATACTTTCAGCAGTCTCGAAAAAATGGAAATACCGGTAATTGCAGCCATTAATGGTTTTGTGCTTGGTGGAGGTTTAGAACTCGCTATGGGATGCGATTTCAGGATTGCAAGTTCAAAAGCAAAATTCGGTCAACCTGAAGTAAATCTTGGTATGATACCCGGATATGCCGGAACACAACGACTGCCAAGACTTGTAGGACTTGCTGATGCATTATTGCTGCTGATGAGCGGTGATATGATAAACGCTGCTGATGCTCTTCGCATTGGATTAGTTCAGAAAGTTACTGAACCGGAAGAGCTTATGGATGAGGTTATGAAAATTGCAAAAACTATTGCGTCAAAAGGACCAAAAGCGGTTAGAAAAGTTAAATATGTTGCCCGAAAAGGATTATTATCTGATTTTGAAGATGGTTGTAATCTTGAAGCAGAATATTTCGGATCACAATTTAAAAATGAAGGCGAAGAGGGGATGAAGGCTTTTCTTGAAAAAAGAAAACCAAATTGGTAAAAAAATGGTTTTTGTACAAAGACGAAATAGAGTCCGTCAATAAAGTCCAAAAAGTTAAATAAATATTAAAAATACAAATGCCAAGCACCAAAATTCAAACGAAGCGAAGCAAGTCCGTATGGATAAATCTCAATGACCCAAATTACAATATTCAAAACTGTTTTGAACATTTGATTATTGATATTTGGAATTTATTTGTTATTTGTTTTTTTGTTATTTGGTGCTTTAATTCAAAAATTGTTTGACTTTATAAACAGACACTAAAATAAATAACAAATTAATTAATAAAAATATTAACGAATGAAATACGACGAAAGATTACAAAATGTGACGGTGCTTGGTGCAGCCGGGAAAATGGGTAGTGGCATTTTATTGCTTACTGCTGTGGAAATGGCTGACCTGAGTTTAAAACCGGAAAATAAATCAAAGACATTTGTTTTAAATGCTATGGATGTTTCACCTGAGGGTCTTGCCGGATTGATGAGTTATCTGAAAGCACAAGTGCAAAAACTTGCCGAGAAAAAAACAGTGTTATTAAGAAAAGTTTATGCTGACAGAAAAGACCTTATTGAAAACCGTGAAATTATTGATCAGTATATTTTTGATGTTTTAAATATTGTTAGACCGGTAACAAAACTTGAGGCAGCTTATGATTCAAATTTGATATTTGAAGCGGTAAGCGAAAATAAAGATCTGAAAGTAAAACTGCTTTCGCAGATCGATAAAAATAATAAAAACAAACCATGGTTTTTTACTAACACCTCATCAGTTCCAATAAATATTATTGATAATGAAACCGGACTGGAAGGCAGAATTCTCGGATTCCATTTTTATAATCCACCTGCAATTCAGAAATTAGTTGAGCTGATAACTACTGATGATACTGATAAAGAGATGACTGAATTTGCTCTTGAATATGCAAAAAAATTAAAAAAGATTATTGTTCCTTCAAACGATTTTGCAGGATTTATCGGAAACGGTCATTTTATGCGTGATGCACTTCACGGAATTAGCGAAGTTGAAAATCTCACAAAAGAAATGTCATTTGCCGAAGCTCTTTATTCTGTCAATAAAATAACTCAGGATTTTCTTGTAAGACCGATGGGAATATTTCAGTTGGTTGATTATGTTGGAATTGATGTTGTAAAATTTATCATGAATGTTATGAATCCTTTCCATGATGATGAAGACCTTCACAGCTCATTACTCGATAAAATGATTGAGCTTGAAGTTAAAGGCGGACAAAATTCAAATGGCTCGCAAAAAGACGGTTTCCTGAAATATGAAAAAGGAAAACCGGTTGCAATTTTTGATCCGGAGAAAAAAGAATATGTTGAAATAAATAGTTTTAATGAAAAATGTGATAAAATAATTGGTAATATTCCTGATACAAAAGTGTCATGGAAATCAATTATCCGAAATCGTAAAAAAGACGAAGTTTTGAAAGATTTCTTCAACACATTAAAAACTATGGATACAAAGGGAGCAAAACTTGCTGTGAAATATGGTAGCCGGTCAAAAGAAATCGGAAAAAAACTTGTGGCAGACAATGTTGCTCATAACGAAGATGATGTGAATACTGTGATGCTTACAGGATTTTTCCACGCTTATGGTCCTGTAAATGAATATTTCGCTTAATAATCAAATTTTAGTAATCAAGAAAAAATAACAAATAATATATGAAAAAGTTAAGAAGAAAAGTATATATGGCAGCCGGTTATAATACTATTTCTCTGGGAACAGGGCGTAGTGAATTTAACCCCAAAAAGCCTCGTCCCGGAATTGAACATTATATCAAAGAAGCCGGTCAGGAAACACTCAAGCAAATTGGAGGAGCAAAAAATGTTGATGAGGGAGCAATTGGAAATTTTATGGCTCCACGTTTTAACAAACAAGGAAATTTGCCGGGGTTAATTCCTATGATTGATGATGGATTACAGTGGAAACCATGTACAAGAACTGAAGGAGCTTGTGCTTCGGGAGCTTTGGCATTAATGAGCGGAATGAAATCTGTTCTTGCCGAAACTGCTGATGTTGTTCTTACTGTTGGCTTTGAGGTTCAAAATACTATGAAAGCAATTTATGTTGCTGATGTATTGGCAGGTGCAGGATGGTTTCAGAAAAGAAAAGATGGTCACGCATATTTCTTTCCCGGACAGTTTAGTAATAGAGCAGGAGCTTATTATGAAAAGTACGGAATGGAATATACAAGAAAAGGTTTTAAAAAATGGTTTAAAAATGCAATTGAGAATGCACGTCTTTGCCCAACTGCACAAGAATATGAAAATAAAGTAGAAGACCTTGATACATTATATGATAAAATGAAACTTAATGGAAAAGCGTTTGTTGATAATCTTTCTGTTTTGGATTGCTCAAAAGTTTCTGATGCTGCTTCTGCAATAGTTGTTTGCTCGGAAGAAGGACTTAAAAAAATCGGTATTGCAAAAGAAGATGCAGTTGAAATTATCGGTTGGGGACAAGTGGAAAGAAATGTTACTTTGGATCCTCCTGATCTGACTGAATTAACAACTATCAAAAAAGCCGCAAAAGAGGCTCTGGATTCAGCAGGAATAACAATTAATGACCTGGCAACTATCGAAACTCACGATTGTTTTAGTATTGCAGGAATACTTGCTACCGAGGCACTCGGTTTTGCCGAACGCGGAAAAGGTGCACAATTTGTGGCTGACGGAAATACTTCACGTGATGGTAAAATACCTATGAACACTACAGGAGGATTGATTGGATGGGGTCACCCGACAGGTGGAACAGGAGTTCATCAGGCAGTAACTATCTGGGAACAACTTACCGGAAAAGCCGGCGAAGCTCAGATTGAAATACCAAAAGATCGTCCTTACGGAATGACCATCAATATGGGTGGTGATGATATTACTGTTGTGGCTATTGTTTATAAAAGAGGATAGTAAAAAGCCACAAATTCACAGATTGTAGAATCGAAATTATAAAAAAAAATAATCAGATGAAAAAATTCGCAGTAGTATTAGCAGGTTGTGGTGTTTTTGATGGTGCCGAAATTCATGAAGCTACTTTGACAATGCTGGAGATAAAAAAGCAAGGTGCGGATTACCAATGTTTTGCTCCTGATATTCCACAACATCACGTTTTAAATCATTTAAACGGTGAAGAAATAAAGGAAAACAGAAATGTTTTGGTCGAATCTGCCCGAATTGCGAGAGGTAATATTAAGCCATTATCAGAACTTGATTCTGCTGATTTTGATGCTCTGATATTTCCCGGTGGATTTGGTGTGGCAAAGAATTTGTCAACAATTGCATTCGACGGACCAAACGCAACAGTAAATAAAGATGTTGAAAAAGCAGTTAAAAGTTTTCATGATCAGAAAAAGCCTATCGGTGCTATTTGCATTGCACCGGCAATGATAGCGAAAATCTTAAATGATGTACAGGTTACAGTAGGGCAAGATAAAGGGACTATTGAAGCCATCGAAAAAATGGGAAGTACTCATATTGAAACTACTCATGGTGATGTAGTTTATGATGAGAAGAATAATCTATTTACGACCCCATGTTATATGCTTGATGCAGATATTGTTCAGATACATGATGGTGCGTATAATATTGTTGATGCAATGCTTGGAGTGATGTAGCTTGATACTGGATACTGGATACTGGATACTTGATCCTTGATTAAAAAAATTATTAATTTAAGAATACAAATTATAATGAATAAAATTACCGATCTTTTTAATACCAAATATCCCATTATTCAGGGAGGGATGATTTGGTGTAGTGGTTGGGAACTTGCTTCTGCGGTTAGTAATGCCGGTGGTCTCGGACTTATTGGTTCCGGTTCCATGACGCCGGAGATTTTACAAGAGCATATCAAAAAATGTAAGGCAGCCACAGACAAATCATTTGGAGTTAATCTCCCGTTAATATATCCGTTTGTCGAAGATCACATTAAAGTTATCCTAAAAGAAAAAGTAAAAATTGTTTTTACTTCGGCAGGAAATCCAAAAAAATATACATCATACCTAAAACAACATAGAATTACTGTGGCACACGTTGTGGCAAATGTAAAGTTTGCAAAAAAATGTGAAGAAGCCGGAGTTGATGCAGTTGTTGCCGAAGGCTTTGAAGCAGGAGGACATAATGGAATTGAAGAAACAACAAGCATGGTTTTAATACCGGCAGTAAGAAAAGCTATTTCTATTCCATTGATTGCTGCCGGAGGAATTAGTTCAGGAAAAGCAATGCTTGCCGCGATGATCCTTGGTGCTGACGGAGTTCAAATTGGAAGCCGCTTTGCTGCATCAAAAGAATCATCAGGACACGATAATTTTAAAAAAGAAATTATTGAAGCCGGAGATGGTGCTACCAAAGTAACTTTAAAACAACTTATCCCCGTAAGGTTGA
>DAOVNY010000158.1 GCA_030630005.1 Bacteroidales bacterium
ACAATAAGATTACCATTGATAGCATAAAAGTTACTCCACGTAATCAGCCTGTTGTAATTCCTGATATTGATTTAAGACAGTCGATAAGCCAATTAGAAGGATATGAAGTTGTAGCCGATAAAGCTGCCTTTGAGTATAAAATTGATAAAAAAATAGTGAATGTCAGTCAGGATATAAATGCTGTCGGAGGGACTGCTGCCGATGTATTGGAAAACATTCCTTCGGTTGAAGTTGATATTGAAGGCAATGTTACTTTGAGAGGAAGTGGAAATTTTACTGTATTAATAAACGGTCGTCCGAGTGTATTGGAAGGCAGCGATGCTTTACAACAACTTCCTTCGAGTAGCATCGAAAATATTGAAATAATTACTAATCCATCAGCAAAATATAACCCTGAAGGAACAGCAGGAATTATTAATGTCATTCTTAAAAAAGAAAAAGAAAATGGTTTAACCGGTATTTTTAATGCAAGTGCAGGAGTAAATAATAAATACAGAGCCAATCTGCTACTGAATTACCGGACTTCAAAATTAAATTTTGTAACAGGATTTAATTATCGTGATGATAATTATTTGATAGATAGAAATACAAATCGCGAAACTTATGGAGCAGACACAACATATTTTCTTGAATCGACAAGTGATAGAAATATGTACAGAGGCGGATGGTCTGTAAAAACCGGTGTGGATTGGAATGTTACTAAAAAAACAACTATTGGGTTAAACGGAACTTATGGATCATTTTGTCATGGCATGAAAGGAGAAACTTTCAGCAAAGAATGGACTTCTCCTGTTACCGAACCTTATTATAATTTTAGCACAAATGAAACTCCCCGCGATAGAAATTACTATAATGCTAATTTGAATTTTTTACATAAGTTCGATAAAAAAGGTCATCAATTAGAAGCATATCTTTATTATTCAAATCGTTGGGCAGATAATAATGAAACCAATAAGGGATGGAAAACTGATGAATCGTGGAATATTATTGGCGACCCTTATAATAATATTAAAACGAATGACATTTCTAATTCTGATCAAATTCGTGTTCAACTTGATTATACTAAACCAATTGGTGAAATAGGCAAATTTGAAACAGGTTTTCAATCTCGTTTCGAAAATGAAGATTATATATCTGATGAATTTGATTTAGTAAATGGCTTGATAAATAATCCATTATCCAGTAGTGAAATGGATTATTCCCGTACAATACATGCTGCATACGGAATTTATGCAAATGAATTTTCGGGATTTGGTTATCAGTTTGGGATCAGGGGTGAATACACAAACCGACTCACCAGCTTAAGTTCTATTAATACTGATTATATAATTGATCGCTTCGACTATTTCCCTTCTGTTCACATTTCAAAACAAATAAATAAAAACAATCAGGTAATTGCCAGTTACTCAAGACGAATCAATCGTCCTCGCGGCTGGAGTTTGGATCCTTTTGTTTCGTATATTGATGAGAATAACAGAAGAGTAGGAAACCCTGATTTAAAACCGGAATATATTGATGCTTATGAATTAGGTTGGCAAAAAAGAATTAAAAATGGCTTTGTTTCTCTTGAAGGATATTATCGTATTAAAAGTGATATTATCAGCAGAGTATTTGAATTTAATAATGAAGAAGGATATGTGTTACATACTTTCGAAAATCTTAATAAAGATTATTCTCTCGGAACTGAAGCGATGCTCAACTTTGAGCCGGCAAAATGGCTTACATTTAATCTAAGCGGTAGTATTTATAATTACCGGATTAAAGGAGAATTAAATGGTGAAAATATTGATAGAGAAAGTACAAACTGGAATACCCGATTAAATTCAACAGTTAAATTTAGTCAGTTTACCCGCTTACAATTACAAGCAGGTTACAGAGGCACCTCAGTAACAGCTCAAGGAACACGTAAGGGATATCTCAGCACAAATTTAGCTTTAAGACATGATTTTTTGAAAAGAAAGGCTACGGTCATTATTCAGGTAAGAGATTTGTTTGGAACTATGAAACGGGATTTTACTGTTGAAAACGATACCTTTTATGAACACTCGGTTATGCAACGCGAAAGTCAGATAGTACAATTAAGTTTTTCATATAGAATAAATAATTATCAAGTAAAAAAGAATAAAAACGGGCAACAGGAAAACGGTGAAGAGGAGATGTATTATTAAAAAAGTACTTAAAGTGAACTAAAATTTGGAGTGCCTAAAATTATTTAAAAAATTATGCCGAATAGCTGATTTGGATTCAGCAAAATCAAGATATTGTTGATATTGGGGTTTCATTGGAGATTATTACTGATTCTATCATAGTTTATAATTATTCACGAAATAATCTATATACTCCGGTATTTTGGTTCCTAAATAATAAGGCAAGTTCATCAAAAGATAAGGAACCCCTCCTGGTGTTTTTGCTCTTTCTATTTTGAATTCACCTGCATACAATCGTACGGCATACGGATGATTGCTTCGTTCAACAAATTGATGTAAAGACTTTAAAGTACCAAAACTACCTGATTTTATTTCAATAGGAATAATTTTATCCTTGTAAGTAAAAACCAAATCTACTTCAGAAGACGCCTGTTTTTTCTCCCTAACCCAAAAATTAGGTTTTTTATTATTAATTGTATTTAATGAAATTAACTCCTGGGTTATCAAATGAGGAATAATAGCTCCTTTATAGGCCGTATTCAAATCCTTTAATCCTAACATATCGGACTGTATTCCAAGTGTGTGATTAACCATTCCTGTATCTAAAAATTGTAATCGCGGAGATTTTCTAATATCAGGCTTAATAGGAATTTCTACATCTGTTGTTGGATAAATTATCCGAATGATATTAGCATCGTCTAAATTGCGTAAAGCTTCTCCTACTTCTCTTGATCTATAATTAGAATTGCCAAAATTTTGAAACTTAATACGCTGATCAATATACAAATGAGCTGTAGCCATAATGTATTTTATCACTTTTCGCTCTGTTTCGTTGGAAGCATATTTTTCTACATCATTTTGATAAGTTCCCCAGATACTTCCATACACTTTGGATAAATCGGTTAAGTTATCTTTTTCGATTAACACTTTTACTACTTCAGGCATACCACCAATAATCGCATAACGATTAAATATTTCGAGCAATATGGGATGTGCAAATTGCTTAACCGGTATTTCATTCAATCGCTCCAAAGCTGCGTGATGTTCTATGGCTTCTAAATATTCCAGAAAATTTAATGGATATAGGTATAAATACTCCACCCTACCTACCGGAAAACTTCTCACTTTTGCCATGGCAAATTCCAATAATGATCCGGCTGCTATTACATCTAACTCTGGAAATTCTTCATAGAAATACCGAAGCAACTGAATTGCTTTGGGCGATTCCTGAATTTCATCTATAAATAATAACGTATCTTCAATAGCATTGAATGAAATGTTGTGCGATAAAAAAAGAGATTCTATAATGGTTTTGACATCATCATATACTTGAAAATAAGTCAAATCTGGCAATTTTTCAAGATTTAATAAAATGCTATGTTTATATGATTGGGCAAATTGCCTTACTAAGGTGGTTTTTCCTACTTGCCGTGCACCTCTTAAAATAAGTGGTTTGTGGTCAGGGCTATCTTTCCATTCGTATAAATATTTTTCTGCTTTTCTTTTAAATATCAAAATATCAGTTTTTTATAATTAATTATGTAACAAAGTAAGGGCAAATATACAAATATTTTGTAACAAAGTAAGGGCAAATATACAAATAATTTGTAACAAAGTAAAGGCAATGTTCTCTTTTCTTTATTTATAAAGTCCTTTTATCATCCTATTTTTCCGTTTAAAGTTATCATCTTAACTAATATCCAACCTCAACCAAAGAATTTCATACTTTTGCAGGAAATTTACAATTCATCAAAAAAATAAATCGTGAAAAAACTAATTTCAATTACAATTATGAGCATAATACTTATTAGTGCATGCAATGTGTCGGACAAAAAATCAGAAGTTAATCCCTTACTTACAAAATTCGATACCAAATTCAATGTTCCTCCTTTTGATAAAATTAAAACAGAACATTATCTGCCGGCTTTCGAAGAGGCAATAAAACAACATGATGCCGAAATCGAAACAATCGTAAACAATACCGAAAAACCGGATTTTGAAAATACTGTCGCTGCTATCGACCGTAGCGGGATGCTGCTGAACGAGGTCAGTAATATTTTTTATAATATGAATTCGGCAAATACCAATAAAGCGATACAGAAAACAGCTAAAGAAGTTTCTCCGATCTTATCGAAACATAATGATAACATCAAACTTAACGAAAAACTTTTTGAGAAAATAAAGACAGTTTATGATGGCGAGAATTCTGACTTAAACACCGAACAAAAAACCCTTCTCGAAAAGACCTATAAAAACTTTGTTCGCGGCGGTGCTAATCTTGCCGATGATAAAAAGGAACGTTTCCGTGAAATAAACGAACGTCTTTCGGAATTAACATTGCAGTTTGGAGAAAATATTCTTGCCGAAACAAATGAATTTAAAATGTGGATAGAAAACAAAGATGATCTTGCCGGATTATCACCTTCAATTTGTGAAGCAGCCGCAATAGCAGCAAGCGACGAAGGTGAGGAAGACAAATGGCTTTTCACAATTCATAAACCGAGTTTAATCCCTTTTCTTCAATATTCTAAAAAAAGAGAACTGAGAGAAAAAATGTTCAAAGCATACATCAACCAGGGAAATAATGATGATAAAAACGATAATAAAGCAATTGTAAATGAAATTGCAAATCTTCGCTTAGAACGTGCACGCATGCTTGGCTATGACAATCATGCTGATTTTATTCTCGAAGATAATATGGCTAAAACGCCGGAAATCATTTATAATAAATTAGGGAAAATATGGGATTTCGCTCTCGAAACTGCAAAAGAAGAAACTGCCGAACTTCAAAAATTAATTGATAATGAAGGTGGTAATTTCAAATTAAAACCATGGGACTGGTGGTATTACGCCGAAAAAGTTAAAAAAGCAAAATACGACCTTGACGAAAATGAACTTCGCCCCTACTTTAAACTCGAAAATGTAAGACAAGGTGCTTTTGATGTTGCTACAAATCTTTACGGAATTAAATTTACGGAATTGCAGGATATGCCCATTTACCATGAAGATGTTCATGTTTATGAAGTTACCGAAGCAGACGGTTCGCATATCGGAATTTTATATATGGATTTCTTTCCGAGGGCAAGTAAACGCGGCGGTGCATGGATGACAAGTTTCAGGAAACAATATAAAATTGACGGGGAAAATGTTGCTCCCGTGATACAAACGGTGATGAATTTCTCAAAACCAACAGCCGACAAACCAGCACTTATAAGTTTTGAAGAAGCAACAACTCTGTTTCATGAGTTTGGTCATGCATTGCACGGACTGCTTTCCAAGTGTACATATCGCTATACTTCGGGAACTTCGACACCGAGAGATTTTGTTGAGTTGCCTTCACAGATAATGGAAAACTGGGCAGCAGAACCCGCA
>DAOVNY010000039.1 GCA_030630005.1 Bacteroidales bacterium
GAAAGAAAATATGTTGCATTGGTTTGGGGTGATTTTAAAGAAGATTCAGGAATAATTGAAGGACACATAGGTCGTAGTCTAAAAAATAGAAAAGTAATGACCGTTTTCCCGAATGGAGAATATGGGAAGGAGGCAATCACTCATTATAAAGTCATCAGGCGTTTTGGTTATGTTACTTTGGTTGAGTGCCAATTAGAGACAGGGAGAACTCATCAGATTAGATCGCATTTTAAATATATTAACCACCCTTTATTTAATGATGCAACTTATGGTGGCAACCAGATACTGAAAGGAACTACTTTTACCAAATACAAACAATTTGTAAATAATTGTTTTAAACTATTACCACGACAAGCTTTACATGCTAAGTCACTCGGATTTATTCATCCCATCACAAAAAAGAAAATGTTTTTCGATTCGGATTTACCTGAGGATATGAAAAATGCAATTGATAAATGGGAGCATTATTCTAACTTTTTTCAGACTGAGGAGGAAGATTGAAAAATCTTATTTAATCCCCCATCCCGACCTTCCCCCAAAGGGGAAGGAGGTATAAGAAAATTAGTGTGAATAATAATTGAAAAATTTTCAAACTTCTACAATGCAGTTCCCTTGTCCCCTTGGGGAAAAGGGTTAGGGATAAGGGGATTTACAAAAGAAACTCAAATAACAAGTAACTTATAAACCACCGGATCATTATTTGTTGTGATTCTTAGAAACACAATTCCTTTTTTCATTCCGCTAAGGTCGATACTAATTTTAGATTGTGGATTATTAAAAGAAAAATCTTTCAATTTCCGACCCAATTCATCAAACAATGAAATTGAAATATCATCAGAAACTTTTTTTCCAAAAAATATTTCAATAAGTCCGTTTGTGGGATTTGGTGAAATAACCGCTTGAACATGAATGTAATCTTTTCGCTCAAGAGTATCGGTTTTAATATCATTTTTCACAATTAAAGTAACATCATATTTTCCTGCCGAATTATAATAAATACCGGAAGGATTCTGCATTGTTGAATTTGCCGGCTCACCACCTTCAAAAATCCATTCCCATTCATCAGGCTCGCCATTCGAAACATCGGAAAAATCAATACTTCCACCAAGCGGGACAGTTGTAGTATCAACAGAAAAGAGAGAAATTAAATAATTTGGATTAATGCCAACTCCATCCAGAACCAAAATTCCCGAATTATCGGGATCGAGCCATGGCTTGAGTTGCAAAGTGTCATAAGCACCGTTTGACTCCCATGAAAATGAAAATTTACCATAATAATCGGGTCTTGTAGGATTTTGACAGGAAGCTGCGCCACCTGTTAATGCACCGATTATTCTCCCTTCGTTATTGAAAAGAGGAGAACCTGAAGAACCTCCCTCGGTGACTCCATGATTGGTTTGTGTTTCTGCCCAAACAAGCTTCCAGTACATTGCATCAGGGTCTTCTGCCAAACTGTTGTAAGGAGTTGAAATTACAGGATCAGTATAAGTGGATATTTTTTTTATATCTCCGTAAGGATGATGAATTCCTGTGCCTAATAATGAAGCCAGATTATTTGCATCCCATCCGTTAAAAAACGGATCATATTCTTCCGGTACATATTCATTCAACAAAAGCAATTTAAAATCGGAAGCCAGATTTGTACCTGCCGGTGCATTTGCTTTTAATGAAGCACCAACCATAGAATTTGAGCCGGGTTCTTCGGCAGGATTCGGACATTCGGCAGATTCATAATTAAAATAAAATTCCCACTGATCATAATCCGAAGCACTTGCAGTCATCCCGCAATGATTTGCTGTAAGAAAATACGGTTGATTATCCTGACGAACATTATTAATTAGAGAACCTGAGCATAAGATTGACTGCGATCCGTTTTTTACCAAAATTTTTACAACTCCCTTTTTCTGATCCTGCCAGTTGTCTCCTTCAGGGCAATTTACATTTACTTCGCAAGGACCGGAATCTCCAAAATCCTTACCGTGATTATCAGTAATTAAATTTACTCCACGATACACATAAGCAATTTCATCTATTGATATTTTTGGATAACCTATAAGACCATTAGGTTCAAAATATTCAAGTATTACGGCATCTCCTTTAATTAATTCAGTTGCGAATTTCTTGTTGCCGGAGTTATTCAAACTTGTGAAAGCACCAATAATCTGCGTTTTGTTTTCATTATACAAAAATAATTTTCCGCCTTCCGGCAAACGAAAAATATCATAATAAATACCTAATGCTTTTGCACCTTCCGAGCTTATTTTCAGTCTCCACACTTTGCCCTTTTTCCCGAGATTAGTCCATGTTCCTGAATTTTCAATATTGATGTCAACATTAATTGTAACACCAATTTTAAGAGGTGAAGCATTTTTATCAAAAAGTTTATTGGCTTTAATTATTTTATCAAGATTAGGTTTTGGGATAATTATCTCTTGAAAATCCTGAGATAAATTTTCGGAAAAACTTAGCGGATATCCATGTTGACTGATTTGCGAAAACGCAGGAATAACAGTAAAAACAATTAATATTATTATTAAATATCTTTTGAATATTAGGATATTCATTTTTGAAATAATTTATTTAGATTTGATTTTCTTTCAAAATTTTGTCCATCTGAACTTGCAATTCCAAAGCTTTTTCGCGCGCTTTTTTTGCAAAGTCTTTCTCATTTGAAGCAAAAATTATTCCTCTCGAAGAATTTACTATCAGTCCGCATTTATTGTTAAAACCATATTTTGCAACTTTTTGCAGATTGCCTCCTTGAGCTCCGACACCGGGTATTAATAGGAAATGATCAGGAATTATATTTCGAATATTTTTAAGCATTTCAGCTTTTGTAGCTCCAACAACATACATCATATTTTCTTTTGAACCCCATGCAGAAGATTTCTCAATTACCTCTTCAAAGAACTTTTTCGAGCTGTTTTTATCTTCCAATAACTGAAAATCAAAAGCTCCTTTATTTGAAGTTAATGCAAGAAGGATAACCCATTTCCCGTCGAACGAAAGAAATGGTGAAACAGAATCTTCGCCCATGTATGGTGCAACAGTTATTGAATCAAAATCAAGTTTATCGAAAAATGCTTTGGCATATTGTTTTGAAGTATTTCCAATATCACCGCGTTTTGCATCGGCAATTGTAAATATTTCATCTTTAAAATTATTGAGATAATTGATGGTTTTTTCAAGACTTTTCCAACCTTCGGTCCCACGACTTTCGTAAAATGCAAGATTTGGTTTGTAAGCTATTGCCAAGTCATGTGTGGCATCAATAATTTGTTTATTAAACTCAAAAACAGGATCGGTTTCAGAAAGTAGATGTTCAGGGATTTTAGAAATATCGCTATCCAAGCCAATACATAAAAATGATCTTTTGTTTTTGATGTTTTGGAAAAGTTCTGCTCTTGTCATTTGATCAGTATTATTGTTGCTAATTTGTACTTTACTTTTTCTTCTGTATTATTAATTACAATCAATTACAACCAATTACAACCAATTACTTTACCCCATCACTCCATTACTCCAATACTCCATTACTCTAATATTCCAATATTCCCCATTTTATTCTTTCAATTCTGCTTTCAATCTTTCGGCATTCTCGGCAATTTGTAATTTATCAATTAATTCCTGTATATTGCCATCAATAATTCCCTGAAGATTATATAAAGTGAGATTTATCCGATGGTCTGTAACTCGTCCCTGAGACCAGTTATACGTTCTGATTTTTGCCGAACGATCTCCTGAGGAAACCATAGTCTTTCTTTTTTTAGATATCTCGTCGAGGTATTTTTGATGTTCAATCTCATAAAGTCTTGCCCTGAGAACTTTCATCGCTTTATCCAGATTTTTCAACTGTGATTTTTCATCCTGACAAGTAACAACAATTCCTGAAGGTTCGTGAGTAAGTCTGATAGCAGAATAGGTTGTATTTACCGACTGTCCGCCGGGACCTGATGAACAATAAGTATCTTTTCTTACATCTTCGGGCTTAATTTCAATGTCAAATTCATCCGCTTCAGGTAAAATAGCCACCGATGCAGCAGAGGTATGAACACGTCCCTGAGTTTCGGTTTTTGGTACCCGTTGAACCCTGTGTACACCCGATTCATATTTCATCTGACCATAAGCACCATTGCCAATTACATTAAAAACAACTTCTTTAAATCCGCCGGCAGTACCTTCTGTATTGCTTACTCCTTCGACTTTCCATTTTTTGGTTTCACAAAATTTCAGATACATCCTGTAAAGGTCTCCTGCAAAAATACCGGCTTCATCTCCTCCCGTACCTGCTCTTATTTCTACAATTGCATTCTTATCGTCTTGAGGATCTTTCGGAATAAGTATTAACCTGATGTCTTCCTCCAGTTTTTTCTGAGATGCGATCAAGTCTGAATATTCTTCCTTTGCCATCTCCCTGAATTCTTCATCTTTCTCTTCCTTAAGCATTTGTTTGGTAGAATCTAAATTAGCGAGTACATTTTTGTATTTTTCGTATATTTCAACAACGGGTTCCAGCTCTTTATAGTCCTTACTAAGTTGTATAAAACGCTTTCTGTTGGAAATAACCTTTGAGTCAATCATTTCCATTTTTATATCTTCAAATCTTTGTTTTATTGCTGCAAGCTTGTCTAACATATTAGTGTTTAGTTTTTTCAGTTTGCAAAGATACTGTTTTGTTGATGATAAATGATGAAATATTTTCGGAGAAGTTAATTGTGATATAACAATTACAACAAATTACAACAAATTACTATTAATCACTCTCAACCTTAGCTTTAATACTCAAACTCTCCAAACTCCGATTGTATGGTAAGAGATTTCTTATCTGCCTTTTCGCATTTGCCAATAATTTGAGCATCTACATTAAATTCTTTGGAAATTTTAATTATTTCACCGGCAAATTTTTCAGGAAGGTAAATTTCCATCCTATGACCCATATTAAATACTTTATACATTTCCTGCCAGTCAGTTCCAGATTGTTTTTGAATCATTTTGAATAATGGCGGTAAAGGGAACATGTTATCTTTTATAATGTGAATATCATCAACAAAATTCAAAATTTTAGTTTGTGCTCCACCACTACAATGAACCATGCCATGAATTTGTTTTCTGTGTTTTTTCAGAATTTTACTAATCACCGGAGAGTATGTGCGGGTAGGGGAGAGCACCAATTTTCCGGCATCTATTCCTTGAATTTCTGTTGGGGCTGTGAGTTTTAATTTTCCTGTGTAAACCAGATCTTCCGGTATTGACGAGTCAAAACTTTCGGGATATTTTTTTCCGGTTTCTTTATTAAAAACATCATGGCGGGCTGAGGTAAGTCCGTTGCTTCCCATTCCACCGTTATATTCTTTTTCGTAAGTTGCCTGTCCCGAAGATGCCAAGCCAACAATAACATCACCTGCAGAAATATTATGATTTGAAATTACATCCTTGCGTTTCATGCGGGCTATCACTGTTGAATCAACAATAATTGTTCGAACAAGGTCGCCAACATCGGCGGTTTCGCCACCGGTTGAATAAATACCAACTCCCATCTGTCGCAGTTCTTCGAGAATTTCTTCTGTCCCGTTGATAATTGCTGAGATCACTTCGCCGGGAATAAGATTTTTATTTCTCCCGATAGTTGACGAAAGCAGGATATTGTCGGTTGCACCAACACAAAGCAGGTCGTCAAGATTCATGACTATCGCATCCTGGGCTATTCCTTTCCAAACTGAAATGTCGCCGGTTTCTTTCCAATACATATATGCCAGTGAGGATTTTGTTCCCGCTCCATCGGCGTGCATAATGTTGCAATATTCTTTGTCGTTTCCCAAAAAATCAGGAATTATCTTACAAAAAGCATTAGGAAAAAGACCTTTATCAATATTTTTGATTGCATTATGAACATCATCTTTTGATGCTGAAACACCTCTTTGATCGTATCTTGATTTATAGGACATTTGGTTTTGGATTTCGTTACTTTTCTTAAAGCCACTACTTAAAAATCATTTCTTTCTTTTTCTTATCAATACTTATTTCACCAATTTCAGATAATACTTTATTACCGAGTATCAATGATTGGTGAAGATCGTGCCTGACGATAATATTTATATCGTGAATTGTCTGACCTGCTATACGTAAATCTTTTATTGTGAAAACTGCATTATTTGCTATTGTGCTTTCGGCGAGGACTTTATCAATATCCCCTACAAAATCAGATTTGCTGATAGCACCGTTTTTTAAAAGTTCGAGAGCTTTTTCAAGAGAGATCATTGCTCTTGCATTTTTATCATAAACAAACCCAAGTGTAAAGCCGTTAATAATACATAATGCGCTCATCTCACCTGTTTTAACATTTGATGTATATTTTAAAGTGGTTTTTTCCGGATTTACAATTATATCTACTGTAGGTTCAAAATTTTTGTTTTGAGGTTTAGGAACAAAATCTTTACTGATAACCATAAATTCTGTTCTACGGTTTAGCTGGTGAGCAGCTTCTTTTTCTTCATCTGAATTTAATGATGCAATGTAATCTTCGGTAAGTTTAGTTTCTTTGACAAACTTAAATCCATCACGTGTAATATCTTTCAATAAAAATAGTGGAACTCTTTCACCATAGCCTTTTGCTATAAGTCGTTTAGGGTCGATACCTCTTATAATGAGATAATCAACAACTGACTGTGCACGTTTTTGAGAAAGAATATCGTTTCGTTCATACGAATCGCGGACATCGGTATGAGCTGCCAGCTCAATAATAATATTTTTATTTGCATCAAGTGTTTCTATCAAACCCTGCAAAGAATCCTGATATTGAGGTTTTAGATCCCATTTTGCAAAATCGTATAAAATCTCAGGAAGTACGATAGGTTTATCAGGAATAGGTTGCATCATAAAATCGCGGGTAAAGTCTTTACTTTTTTCTAATCCAATATTTGTTTCACTACCTTCAACAGTAAAATAATCGTCTTTGGTAATTATGATATCGAAGATCTTATCTTCGTGTACCTGATTTTTACCAAAGTAATATTTCCCTTCATAAGTTGTTTTTGTCGAAACTGAGATACCATCCGAATCAATAAGTTCAACCACGGCATTTTCAATAAACTGAAGTGTTCTATCATCTTTAACAACTCCGCTGATAGTAAATTCTACAGGAGGAATGTTGAATGAGAACAGATCGTCATATCCACGGTTACTGTTTCTGTTTGAAGAAAAATAGCCGAATTCTTTTTCAGGATGAAATATAATTCCAAAGTCATCGCCGCTGGAGTTAAGTGGATATTTAAGGTTTTCGGGTTTTCCCCAGTTTCCTTCTTCATTTATCGTTGTTCTGAAAATATCCAAGCCACCAATTCCTGGATGTCCGTTTGATGAGAAATATAAAACAGTATCGCTGCGGAGGTGAGGAAACATCTCATCGCCGGGTGAGTTTACCACCGGTCCGAGATTTTGCAGACGACCAAATTTTTCATCTTTTGTTTCGCGAAAAGCTACCCATATATCTTTTCCTCCAAAGCCACCTTTCCGGTCTGAAGAAAAGTAAATTATTAATTCGTTTTTACTGATGGCAGGATGTCCGATAGTTGCATTTGTATCTTGTCCCAACATAATTATATTAGGTTCTCCCCAGTTTCTTCCGCTTCTTTTTGATTTATATATCTGGCATCCGGCAACGGTTTTATCTTTATCAGGACATCTGGTAAAATACATTGCATTAAATTTTGAGTTAAGTAGTGGAGCACCCTCATTTGATTCAGTGTTAACTCCCTCTTTCATGGTTTCAAGTAATACGGGAATGCTCCATTCACCTTTTCTGTCTTGTTTTGAATAAAACAGATCACTGAAATTCTGATCTGTCCATTCGTCAGTATTTTTCCCTGTTGATCCTTCTCTCGTAGATGTAAAGATCAAAGAATTGTAATTGTTGCTTTCCCATGCCGGTGAAAAATCCGATTCACGGGAATTAAGTTTTTTTACTTCTTCAACCTCATGTTTTGTTGGATTTTCAAGCCACTCGCTAATAGTTTCACAAGCTGTTATGCCATTTTGTCCGCGAGGGTCATCAGAAACCAGTTCACTATATGCTTTGTACTGTTCAAGTGCAAGGTCGTATTTTTCGTTTGATTTAAGAATATTAGCGTAATGCAGCAAGATTAATGGTTTATTATCCTGATAGTTATTTCTAATTAATCTTTTATATCTTGATTCTGCACGTCGTAAATTATTTGTCAGACGGTAACATTCTGCCAGTTGGTAAGATATTCTGTCTTTTTCTATTTTATTGCCTTTTACTTTTGAGTATGCTTTTTTATATCTTTCGATAGCAACTGTATATCTCAGGTTTTCGAAAGCTGCATCTGCCGGAGCAGCATAATCTTTTTGAGAAAAAGATTTAATTCCCGAAAACATCAATACAATTGTGAAGATCAGAAGTAGATTTTTCATAAGTTTTTAAATATAGCCACAGATTCACAGATTTTTAAAAAAATAAATCGGTGATAATCTGTGAATCTGTGGCAATTTTTTTTAATCATTTTAAATATACTAATAACGAAAATTTCTCTCAATTATTTGTTTTGTCAGATTTTTCTTTTGTATCAATATCTATATTATCAACAGCATCATCAACATCGGTTTTAACTTTATTGACTTCATTATTGATCTCTCTTTTAATATCAGTTGTGGCTTTTTTCATTTCATTAATACCTTTTCCAAGTTTTCTCGCTATTTCGGGTATCTTCTTTGGTCCGAAAATTATAAAAGCCACCACGAGAATGATAAATATCTCTCCACCACTTATATTGAAAAATAATAATGTATTCGGCATAACTGATCATTTTCTTAAGTAGCAAAAATAAAAAAAGTCCCGAAACTTCCGGGACTTTTATATTAAAATAACAGTAGAACCGAATTATTTTTCTTTTACTTCTTTTTACTGCTTTTTTTAGCTTTTTTATCAGCTTTTACTTTAATAGGCTTTTCGCCAATAAGGTCGTATGCGATAGGACTTGCTACAAATAACGATGAGTAAGTACCTACCATAACTCCAACTAATAATGCAAATGTAAATCCACGAATTATCTCACCACCAAAAATAAAGATTATGAGCAACACAATTAATGTTGTACCTGAAGTATTGATGGTACGAGCTAATGTACTGTTCAATGCATTATTCATGTTTACTTTTAGTTCTTTCTTTGGATATAAGCTTATATATTCCCTGATACGGTCAAAGATAATTACAGAATCATTAATAGAATAACCTATAATCGTTAGGATTGCCGCAATAAATGCTTGATCAATTTCGAGGTTAAATGGCATAATTGTATAAAACAATGAGAACAACGAGATAGTTATCAAAGAATCATGGAAAAGTGCAACAACACCGGAAAGTCCGTATTGCCATTTCTTAAATCTTATGGCGATGTAAATAAAGATAGCTATAAGTGCAAAAGTAATTGCAAGTACAGCTTTATTCCTGATGTCATCGGCAATAGTTGGTCCTACTTTTTGTGAACTTAAAATTCCAATAAGTTTATCTTTCATATCCGAATCTGAAACAAAATCTTTATAAGCGATTGATTTATCTTCATAAAAATCTTTTAATCCGTTAAAAAGTTTACTCTGAATTATTGAATCAACTTCTTTTGCATCGTTGTCGATCATATAAGATGTTGTAATTTTGATTTGTTTGCTGGGACCGAATGTTTTTACTTCCGGTAAGGCTAAGGCTTCTACAAATTCTACTTCAAGTGATTTTCTGATATCCTTTGTTGATACATCCTGATCGAATCTTATAACATAAGTTCTACCTCCTGAAAAATCAACACCAAAATTTAATCCTCTTGTAACTAACGAACCAATTCCGATAATGATTACGATTGTAGAGATGATATATGCAGTTTTACGCATATTCAGGAAGTTGAAGTTTGCGTTTGCCAGAATGTTTTTTGTAAATTTATTGCTGAAGTTTACTTTTTTGTTTTTGTTAAGCAAAGTAGTAAATATTATACGGGAAATAAATATTGCAGAAAATAGTGATGAAAGGATACCAATAATAAGTGTGGTAGCAAAACCCTGAACAGGTCCTGAACCGAAAATATACAGAACAACACCTGTAAGCAATGTAGTTACGTTACCATCAATAATAGCTGAGTAAGCATTTCTATATCCATCAGCAATTGCAAGACGGACACCTTTACCTGCTCTTATTTCTTCTTTAATACGTTCGTAGATTATCACGTTGGCATCAACAGCCATACCAAGTGTAAGTACAATACCTGCCATTCCCGGCAAGGTAAGTACAGCTTGTAACGAAGCAAGTACACCAAATAAAAAGAAAATATTGGTTAATAATGCAAGGTCGGATATCCATCCTGCTCTGTTGTAATAAAATATCATATATATCAGAACCAGAATAAAAGCGATTACAAATGACAACAAACCGGCATTTATAGCTTCTTTTCCGAGTGACGGACCAACAACAGCTTCTTCAACAATTCGTGCCGGAGCCGGTAATTTACCTGCTTTAAGAATATTTGCGAGATCTTTTGCTTCTTCAATACTCATGTTTCCACCGGAAATTTCTGAACGACCGCTTGGAATTTCAGAGTTTACATTAGGGTGAGAATATACATAGTTGTCAAGAACAATTGCAATTTGTTTACCGATGTTGTCACCGGTAAGTCTTTTCCAAATACGTGCTCCGTCCGAGTTCATATTAATCGTAACGGCAACCTCACCATTTTGAGAATAATCCTGACGTGCATCAACAACAACATCACCGCTAAGAGCACATTCCCCATCACGTGAAGTTACTTTTAAAGCAACAAGTTCGAGAACATCAGGACGATTTACATCCGGTTTAACCGACCATGCTAATTTAAGATTTCGGGGAAGAATTTTTTTTGTTTTCCTCAGCATATTGTTGACCATAGCGGTATCTTTAATAGCAGCCCAGCCAACTGTAGCACCTTGTCCTGCCACATATTGTCCTTGTTCGTTTGGATAATATGCAGGAGTTAAGTATGCATATAATGGATTTTCTTTTGCGTATTCTTCGAAAGTTTTATCCTGTTCGCCGATATCTAAAGTTGTATCTCCTTTGATCTGATCCAAAAGTGAAGTTTCTTCTTCAATGGCTTCTTCAGTAGTTTCTGCTTCAGCGGTTTCTACTTCAGTAGTTTCTTTTACTGTTGTAGTTTCTTCTTCGGTGATCTCATCAATTTTAAGGCTGGTCCTGAGTTTTTTATTAGCTTCTCCAAAGTAATTCTGAATTTCGGAAAAACTGTATGTTTCCCAGAATTCGAGTTTTGCTGTACCTTGTAAGAGTTTTCTTACACGTTGCGGGTCTTTAATACCCGGTAGTTCAACAAGTATTCTGCCCGATTGTGCAAGCCTTTGAATATTTGGTTGTGCAACTCCAAAACGGTTGATACGTGTGTTAAGAATATTGTATGCCCTGTCAATTGCTCCATCGGTTTCATCACGGATAACCTGAAGTACTTCTTCATTTGTCGAATTGTAACTTATTTTATCTTTTAACTCAACGGTATTAAAAACTGCTGCCATTCGTGCATTTGGATCAACTTCTTCGAAAGCTTCGCCAAACAAGGTAACAAAATCTTTCTGACTGTCTTTTTGTTTTTGGTATGCATTGCGAAGAGCTTCCTGAAATACAGGATTTTGGCTATTGCCGGATAATGCTTTTACAATATCTCCGACTTTAACTTCAAGTGTTACATTCATTCCGCCCTTTAGATCCAGTCCAAGGTTAATTTCTCTTTCTTTACAATCCTGATAAGTGTATTTTCTTATCAAAATGTTGTAAACTATCTCATTAGACATTGAGTCCAAATAGTAGTTTCTTCTTGCATGTGCTATTGAGTCAAATAAAAACCCTTCTAATAGTTCATGTCCTTTTGAAAGTTCTTTTGCCAGGTTTATTGTAGTTTCGTTTGTTGAATAATTATCTGCTTTATTTTCGATTTGAGCAGTAAAAAATGTAAACGACAACTGAAACAAACATACTATGGCAAAGGTAATTGCAAAAAATTTTATAGCTCCTCTGTTTTGCATGTGTTAACGTTTTTATAATTAAATTTCTTCTGATTTTTTTAAGGGTGCAAAAATAGAATAATATTTATTAATTAACAATTTTATATTTAAAGATTTCTGTCAACTTTTCGGAATGTTGAAAATTTGAGTTTAAAGAGTTGAAATTTAAAACGACTAAAATTTATTATATTTGCTAAAGATAAAAAACAATAATAATTGTACATTACTTGACGTGTTTGGAAATATTGTATAAGTTTTAGATGAAAACTTGTTTTTATTGATATGTTATAGCCAATTAATGACATGAAAAGGCAAGTATAAATATGAATAAAATAAAACTTGAATAGCATTTAAAAAAAGGAGAAAACATTATGAAGACAGAAGAAAATTTATCCATCACAAAGGATTCCAAATTACTTTACATACCAGTGAGCAGACTGGTGATCATGGGCATCATCACTCTCGGTTTATATGAAGCCTATTGGATATATAAAAATTGGAAGTATTTTAAAGAAAGAGATAAACTGGATATTCAACCATTCTGGAGAGGCATATTTGGCTTGTTTTTTTGTCACAGTCTTTTTAATTCTATTAAAAATGATAGTGAAGTCAATACAATACGAAAAGCGGAATTTTCAGCATCCAGATTAGCAACTGCCTGGGTTATTTTTGTTATTCTCGGTGATTTATTAGGACGTATGGGTAATATTAAATTAAATATTTTGGGATTAATAATCGCTATTCCCACAGTTCTTTTTTTTCTGCCAGTTCAGAATTATATCAATACAGTAAATGACTCAATTGAACCAAGACCTAGATATAATGAATGGTCTATAGGTCATTTTGTTTGCCTTACAATTAGTATTTTACTTTGGACGTTGATTATTTATAGAATATCATTGCTTATAACATTCGCCGTATAATGAACATATTAGGAAAA
This sequence comes from Bacteroidales bacterium, assembly GCA_030630005.1. GTDB lineage: Bacteria > Bacteroidota > Bacteroidia > Bacteroidales > JAIORY01 > JAIORY01. The sequence goes on from DAOVNY010000039.1 coordinate 12,983, forward strand.
AATGAACCTAAAAAGTGCCTGAAAGTACTTATTTTGTTAATTTTGGCAATATATTGTCAAAAACGAGCCAAATTAAGCCAATTTAATGTTGGTAGATTTATCAATAAAATAATTAAAAACTTTTTTAAACCTCACTTAAATCGGCTTATATTTGATTGATTTTTAAAGAAACGGTGGGTTATTAGATGGACTACCGTTATGTGGGATTCTCCACATGAAGAAACTACATTAATCTCTTTTGATAATGCAAAAAAAAAATGGATTAGAAAATGTGGAAAATGATAGAAAAAATCTAAACCACAACTGATTGATAATTAACCATAAAACTTAACGTTAGTAAGAATTAGAGAAAAACACTTAGAAAGTCATGCAGAAATTACCAAAAATTGGTATCTTTGTAAAAAAAGGTTAAAAAATGAGTAAAAACACATCCATATCGTTAGGAAGCTATTTTGAGAATTTTACGTTGAGTAAAATAGGGTCAGGAAGATATAATTCCATAAGTGAAGTTGTGAGAGCAGGACTAAGATTGTTAGAGAATGAAGAGAAGAAAATGGAAGTCTTAAAAGAAGCCCTTGAACTTGGCGAAAATAGTGGTATAACAGAAAGGTTTGATTCAAAGAAACATCTACAGGCTTTGCATAAAAGATATTTGTAAATATGGTCAATTACAGAATATCAAATAAAGCTGTAAGTGATCTGGATGAAATTTGGATTTATACTTTTAAAAATTGGTCAGTTCAGCAGGCAGATAGATACTATAATTTGATAATAAACGAAATTGAGTATTTAGCCACAAATCCCGATTCTGGCAAATCAATGGAATATATAAAAAGAGGATATAGAGCTTCAAAGGTTAAATCACATCTGATTTTTTACAAA
>DAOVNY010000052.1 GCA_030630005.1 Bacteroidales bacterium
AAATAATGCAAATTTTAGGTATTTCTACTTTTGCTAAAATGCCTATAAATGAACTATTTACAGACCAACAAATCAATCAAAATGTCAAAGAACAACTTAACTTATTTAGTGACAATGAATTATTAACGCATCAGTAATAATCATAAATCATAAATCCTTACTTATCTTCAGGGATTTTTCCCAAAACATCAATCGTAAGGTTCCAAAATTTTATAACAGTATCAATTTTCAGTCTTTCTTCGGGAGTATGAGCACCTTTAATCGTTGGTCCGAATGAGATCATATCCATTTCGGGATAAGTGTTTCCAATCAATCCGCACTCAAGACCTGCATGGATAGCAAGAACTTTTGGCTCCTGATTAAATAATTTCTGATACGACTTTTTTGTTATCTCTACAATTTCTGAGTAAGGATTCGGAGTCCAGCCCGGGTATCCGTCGCTATGAGAAATTTTTGCTCCGGTAAGTTTAAAAGTACTTGCAACCATATTGCAGGCATCTTCTTTTGCTGATTCAACCGAACTACGTTGGCTTGTTCTTATATCAATAATATCATTCAATGTTTTTACAACTGCAAGGTTTGTTGATGTTTCAACAAAATCAGGAATGCTTGCTGACCATGCTATAACTCCGTGAGGACATGCGTATAATGAATTCAATAATTTATTTTGAGTGTCTTTATCAATAATAAATGCCGGATGCTCAGTTGCTTCAATTGAAACTTTTAATTGAGGCTCTGTAACTTTTAATTCCTTTTTTACTGTTTTTTCAAAATTTTCAACGTAAGTTACAAAATCTTTTTTATACTTTTCTGGAACGGTAACTATTGCAAAAGCTTCGCGAGGGATAGCATTTCTTAAGTTTCCGCCATCAAATTTTGATATTCTACAGTTGAATTTTTCGCCGGCATTCCAAAGTAAGCGTGTCATCAGCTTAATTGAATTTCCCAGTCTTTTCTGTATCTCATCACCTGAATGACCACCATTTAATCCATTAATATTTATAATAAATGCAGAGGTATTTTTTGCCGAAGCTTCTTTAGAATATGGTAATTCAATATTTGTATCTCTTCCTCCGGCGCATCCGATAAATAATTCTCCTTCATCTTCCGAATCGAGATTTATAAGTATTTTGCTTTTTAATAATTCCGGTTTTAAACCGGAAGCACCTGTCAGCCCGGTTTCTTCGTCAACAGTAAAAAGACATTCAATAGGTCCGTGTTCAATATTATTTGCTTCAAGTATTGCTAATTCTGCTGCAATTCCAATACCATCATCCGCTCCCAAAGTGGTTTTATTAGCTTTAACCCATTCGCCATCAATTCGTGCCTGTATAGGATCTGTATCAAAATCAAAAACAGTTTCTGCATTTTTTTCTCCAACCATATCCATGTGACTTTGCAGAACTACTGATTTCATTTTTTCATTTCCTTTTGTTGCCGGTTTTCTGATTAAAATATTTCCAGTCTCATCTTTAATAGTTTCCAAATTGTGATTATTTCCGAAATTCATTAGGTATTCAGCAATTTTATCTTCTTTTTTTGATATTCTCGGAATTTCCAATATTTCGGAAAAATAAAACCAGAGACGTTCAGGTTTAAGTTGTAACAGATTGTTATTCATAAAGTAAGTTATTGTTTTACTATATCCATATTTTTAGCATGCTTGCTATTTTTGGACTTGAGCAAGCAAATATATAAATAAAAATGGAAAAAACTAATTTATTTCTATTAAAGGATGCCTTTTATTTTCGCCACGGATTGCAAGAATTTCAGATGCGATCTCTTCAATTGGTTTACTGGTTACTTTAATAATCGACCATTTGGGATGTATTGAAAAATAGTTGTTTGCATAAGCTACTTCACGTTTTACATAATCATAAGATGCATAATTGCCGGTTTGTTTACCAAGGTGTTCCTCTCTAAATTTTCTCAGAGCTGACAGGTGGTGTGGACTGGTAGTAAGGCAAAATATATTTTCGGGAAGGAGGTTAAGTAAATTTGCCGGAGGTTTAATTTCATAAATAATAGGAACATTTGCTACAAACCAGCCTTTAAATGCCAAATAAATACTTAGAGGAGTTTTAAAAGTACGCGAAACCCCCAGTAATATTATTTCAGCTTTATGAAGTTCGTGATCACGCAGACCGTCATCGTGATTAAATGCAAACTGCATTGTGTCAATACGATTGAAATATTCTTTGTTTAGTTGATGGAAAAGTCCCGGTTTTTCAGAAGGGGCATTTGCAAGTTGATATGATAATCGTGATAATAATGGTCCCATAAGATCAATAGTTACAACATCATTATTTCTACCTTCTATTATTAATGCATTGCGAATTTTTTCCTGTACGAGAGTATGAACAATAATTGCGTTGACTTTTTTTGCTTCGTTAACTGCATTATAAACTTGCTGTTTTGTTCTTACCTCTTTGTGAAAGATGATTTTTGTTTCTACTCCCGAAAATTGTGTTAATGCTGCCTTCAATGCTAATTGTGCAGTATGTCCGGTTCCATCTGAAACTATAACAACTGGGTACATATTTTTGTTTTTTTCGATGACAAGATACGAAAAAATTTCATCCTTTCAATTCCTGAATTACAGAAATTGGATCATCGGAAGAAAAAACCGTATTTCCGGCTACGAGTATATCGGCACCGGCATTAAATAGTTTGGGGGCATTGTCGAGGTTAACTCCGCCATCAACCTGTATAAGTGCGTTTGAGTTTTTTGAATGAATTATATTTTTTAACTTTTTGATTTTATCATAAGTGTTTTCAATAAACTTTTGTCCACCAAACCCGGGATTAACTGACATAATTAAAATCATATCAACATCACAAATAATATCTTCGAGAAGTAAAACATTTGTGTGAGGGTTAATAGCAACGCCTGCTTTTATCCCTAAATCTTTTAGTTCTTGAATTGATTTATGCAAATGATCACTTGCTTCGTAATGAAAACTGATGATATCAGCTCCGGCTTTTTTAAAATCAGAGAAATATTTATCAGGATTGGTGATCATAAGATGGACATCAAGTGGCTTCTTGGCATGTTTTTTAATATCACGTACTACGGGTATGCCAAAAGAAATATTTGGAACAAATACTCCATCCATAATATCAAGGTGAAACCAATCAGCATCACTTTTATTAACTATTTCAATATCTTTTTTTAGATTCGAAAAATCTGCTGATAATAGTGAAGGGGCTATTAAATGGCTCATGATTTTTTATTTTTATTTTATAACTATTTCAGCTTGTGCGTCAATTCTAAATCCGTTTGTTTCTTTAAAAAACTTTTTACTTGTCTCATTTTCAATTTTTGTGAAATTCGGATGTTTCTTATTACAAGCATACGCTTTTTTATATCTGAATTCTGCAAGGTTGTGATTTTTAGATAAAAGTTTAATAGTATTCTTCAATTGGTCTTTTGATTCTGGTAACCAGCCTCCGGTTCTTTGTTTTTTTAATTCTATAAGAAAAATACTGTTTTGAAAAATTAACATGCCATCACATGTACTTTCCTCGTCATTAGTTCTTTCTTTTAATATTGTAATGCAATTGTCAATAGCTGTAAATGCTACTTCTATTTGATTTTTGTTTTTAACCTTTGCAATCCAATTATTTTCATTTTGGATATCAGTATAGGCTTTTGTTCCATCCCTGTTATCACAAATACCAAAAGAGGTATTATTTCGGGCAGATTCTCTACAATCTGTGTTAAAAAAATCTACACTCATAATTCTTGTTCAATTTCTAATCAGGAATCAAATAGGTTATTACCATCAGCTAAGGATTCGTTAAGGAGATTTTTATCTGACGGAATTCCTTCGTAACTATTCAGTTTTGAAATAGTTCCTTTTTCTTCATCCAATTGATAAATCGAAACTTCTTTTGAATCAATAGTAGATACGAGAGGGACAATACAATCTAATTTTTTTAACAAAGAACCATTTGATTTTATTTTTTCTTTTAAATAATTAGCTTGAATCGCAATACTCAAATAATTTATAATATAAGGGCTGTGTGTTGTCATTATCAATTTATTGCCTGTATTCAAATTATTGAATTCAAGTAAACTTTTAAGTAATTGCCATTGGGAAGTCGGGAATAAGTTTTGTTCAGGTTCTTCTATTATATTGACAAAAGAAGTTTTATTGAATTTTGAAGAAAGTACAGAAATGGCTAACCTTTTTTGTTCATCAGTTAAATTGTCATTTGACCAAATTTCTTTAACACCTTTCTTGAAGCGGCTCATTTCTTCAGTACTCATTGTTTCTTTATTTTCACTATGCTTCCTTACAGATTTAGATAAATAGTTTGAAACAAGGTATAATGGAACGAGTGATTGAAAGCCACTTGATGCGTCAGTTAGTTTGACTTTATATTCTTTTCCTTTTATATTTAAAACATCCTTTATTTTATCATACTCTATATCTACATCATTGATTGGTAACGAAACAGCTCCTTTCATCTCTCTTTTAGCATTATCGAATTCGGTTAGAAATTCTTTTAAAGAATCAGATGAAAGTTTTAGTTCTTTAGGGCTTTTTACATAAGCAATGAAATTTCTTTCAGCAGGGACATACATAATCTGAGGAAGTTGATAATTGCCATTTGAAATCTCGTTAATAAATAAAGCTCCTTTTTTATATTTTATATGATACGCATCTCCAAGGTATTCAATCTCAGAATTGTCAAACAAATCATCATAATTACTGAAATAATTTTCTAAGCGGTGGTAGTTTAAAAATTGCTTTTTAAGTCTGCTTTTTTGTTCAAACCATTTTTTGTCATAATCCCCTCTAACAAGAGCCTTTTCTATCCAAATAAAAGTAGAAATCAATTTGGCAATAGTGCTTTTCCCACTTCCTTGATTACCAATAAAAATGGTGGATTTGCTTATCTCTATCCAACCATTATTTTCGAGGCAACCTTTATGAATTGGGCCGAAATATCTAATTTTAATTTTACTCATTTTATTCTTTTTTAAACCTTTGCAAAGATACTTATTTAATTTCGTTCTTTTTCGAATAAATAGTTATCCGGAATAAAAAAAACCCCCTTTAAAATTATCTTCAAAAGGGGGTAAGTTGTTTGTTGTTAATATTATTGTTTATCCCGAGGTATTAAAACCTTTCTTGATAATTTCATTTTTCCTGTTCTTGGATCCTTGCCGATTAGTTTTACTTCGATTTCTTCACCTTCTTTAAGAATACTGTTAACATCTTTAAGATGAGACCATGTAATTTCTGAGATATGAAGTAATGCTTCTTTTCCTGGTAAAAACTCTACAAATGCACCAAAGTCAACAATTTTCTTTACTTTTCCTTTGTAAATTTGTCCGATTTCAGGAACAGTTGTGATAGCTTTTATTTTTTCTTTTACAGCTTCAATAGATTCTTTATCAGCAGAAACAATATCTATAATACCAAATTCGCCTTTTTCTTCAATTACGATAGTTGCTCCGGTTTCTTTCTGCATTTCCTGAATAACTTTTCCTCCTGGTCCGATTACAGCTCCGATAAATTCCTTATCAATTGTTATTTGCTCTATACGAGGAACATGTGGTTTGTAGTCGGCATTTGGTTCTGAAATTGTTTTTGCCATCTCGCCAAGAATATGTAATCTGCCTTTTCTTGCTTGTTCAAGAGCTTCTTCAAGAATTTTATAAGGCAAACCGTCAACTTTAATATCCATTTGGCAGGCTGTGATACCATCTTCGGTGCCGGTAACTTTAAAATCCATATCACCAAGGTGATCTTCATCACCAAGTATGTCAGAAAGTATAGCATACTTTTTATTTCCGGGTTCGGTAATTAAACCCATCGCAATTCCCGAAACGGGCTTTGATATTTTGACACCTGCATCCATTAATGCTAATGTTCCACCACAAACTGTTGCCATTGATGACGATCCGTTTGATTCGAGGATATCAGAAACTATACGTACAGTATAAGGATTTTCGCTATTTCCGGGTATAACTTTCTTAAGTGCTCTCAATGCAAGATTTCCATGACCAATTTCGCGTCTGCTGGTGCCTCTCATTGGTCGGGCTTCGCCTGTAGAAAATGGAGGGAAATTGTAATGAAGTAAAAAATCGTTAGTGCCTTCAAATACTACACCATCAATCATTTGTTGATCTAATTTTGTGCCGAGAGTAACTGTTACCAGTGATTGTGTTTCGCCACGTGTAAAAATAGCAGATCCATGAGCTGCCGGCAGGTAATCAACTTCAGACCAGATAGGACGGATCTCATCAAGTTTTCTTCCGTCAAGTCTTATTCTTTCATTAAGAGTGCAATTTCTTACTGCTTCTTTCTCAACATCATGGAAATAACGGTTGATCATTATTTCTTTTTCTTCAAGTTCTTCATCAGAAAGGGTTTCTTTAAAGTCATTTTTAATCGCTTCAAAAGCATCAGCTCTTTCGTGTTTGTTGGCGTTTCCTGATTTTGCTATTTCATAAACCTTGTCATAAGTAGCTTTAATAAGTTGTTTTTTAAGTTCTTCGTCATCCTCTCCGTGATCATACTCTCTTTTTATTTTTGATTTTTCGACCATATCAGCAAGTTCTAATTGAACTTTACATTGATCTTTAATAGCTTCGTGAGCAACTTTAATAGCATCGAGCATAACTGCTTCCGAAATTTCTTTCATTTCACCTTCTACCATCAAAATATTATCCATTGAAGCTGCAACTATCAGTTCAAGTTCTGCTTCTTTTATTTGAGAGATTGAAGGATTGATAATAAATTCTTCATTTATTTTGATAACTCTCACTTCGGAAATTGGACCGTTAAAAGGGATGTTAGAAACTGAAAGAGCAGATGATGCAGCAAGTGCAGCAAGTGCATCAGGTGCAGAATCTTTTTCCGCTGAAATGAGTGTTATAAGCATTTGAATTTCCGAGTGATAATCATCAGGAAATAATGGTCGTAAAGCTCTGTCAACTAATCGTGAGATTAGTATTTCATATTCTGAAGGACGGGCTTCGCGTTTAAAAAATCCACCCGGGAATTTTCCTGTGGCGGCATATTTTTCTTTGTAATCTACTGATAATGGTAAGAAGTCAACGTTTTCTCTTGCTTCTTTATTTGAAACAACTGTTGCCATGATCATGGTGTCTCCCATCCTAACTACAACTGAACCATCGGCTTGCTTTGCAAGTTTGCCGGTTTCGATTGAGATGGTTCTGCCATCTTTTAATTGAATTGATTTTGTAATTCCTATATTTGTCATCGTATATTGATATATGTTTTTGTCAAAATTAATAATTTATAAATATAAAAAAAGGCAATATCGAATTGCCTTTTATTTTTTTTGTAAATAAAACAAATTTGTTTATTTTCTGATACTTAATTTTTTGATTAAGGCTCTGTATTTTTCGATATCTTTATGCTTTAAATAATCGAGAAATTTTCTTCTTTTACCTACTAAACGAACAAGTGATCTTTGAGTAAAAAGGTCTTTTTTGTTAATTTTTAAATGTTCTGTCAGATGTTTGATCCTTGCAGTAAAAAGTGCAACTTGTCCTTCTGTTGAACCTGTATCGAATTCTGATTTTCCATGTTCGTTGAAAATCTTTTTTTTGTCTTCCTGTGTTAAATACATATTATTCTAATAAATTAAACTTTTCTGATTTTTGGGCTGCAAAAGTAGTATATTATTTTTGTTTAAACAAACATTTTGTTTTTATTATTTTAAAATGACCATTTTAATCTTGCAAAAAGCAAAGTTCCGTAATCACCAAATTCTGTATTATCATCACCCATAAATATTTGTCCTGTTATTAGAAAACCAATATTATCCGTTAAGGAAATATCCATTGAAGGACCAACGAAGGCTGATTTATCGTTTGGATTAAAAATTCCTGATAATGATGCTTTTATAAGAGGTGAAACAGGAAAAGATATCTGAGCAAAAGTAGAATATCTGGCTCGTGTAAAATTCTTAGCCGAAATATCCATGTCCATAGCCATCATAGTTCCCATACTTGCGGAGTCTGTAGTTCCGGCACTATTGTATAAAAATGCCCCATGAATAAATATGCTATTTTTAAAAGTATAATTTAATCCAATTGATGCTACGAAAATTCCTGTTGTATCCGCAAAATTTTCTTTATCACGAAAATAAGTTGCCTCTCCGTTAAAACCGGCTTTAAATAATTGTCCTGCCCAACCTGCTCCAATTGCAATATCATCTTCCATTATCCCGCCAAGGAACTGAAAATCGTAATTCCATTTGTTAAAACTATACATTCCTGCAAAAGTTACCTTTTTATCTTTATCAATTTTATAAGCTAATTGTGCTGATGATGTCATTCCGGTGTAATACTGGACTTTTATCGCATCACAACCGGGACGTTCGATATAATCAAAATCAAAATAATTAAAAGTATTGAAAATATCATTTGGTGTCCAGACAAGGTTTTTTCCCCAGTTTATTCTTTGTTTCCCGATTTTTATCTCTAAATTTCCCTTTACAAATTCAAAATAGGCACGGTCGATATTTGTGTAAAGAAAACATGATGTGTCTTTAACAATGCTTCTTGTCATGTCGATGAAGCCTTTATCCCGAATTGCCATATCGGCAAAATAGGGGTAATAATCAGCAACCAACTGTCCGTAGTTAAAGATGTTTCTCATTCCAATATGGGCAGTGACAGAATTAGTGGGATACCATTTTAAATCCAAACGATTATTTATGGCGTTCATAGTTTGCCATTTGCCATTATTATTTTGTATCCAGACTGTCTCGAAATTTTGTAAATATCCCGATAAGGAGAAATTAAGGATTTCACTTTTATTTTGAGCAGATGTATTTGAAGTATTGATTAACAATATCAAACTAATCAAAATGAAAGTAAAATTTATTTTATTCTTTTTCATAAAGCCACTATTTAATTTCATCACTCGTAACTTTCCCATCTTCAATAGTAATAACCCTCCTTGCTTTGTCTATCACGCGTTTGTCATGAGTTGAAAATATGAAAGTTATGTTTTCTTTTTTATTCAGATCTTTCATTATTTCCAATAATTGACTTGTCGATTTTGAATCAAGATTGGCAGTTGGCTCATCTGCAAGGACAAAACTTGGTTTGGAAGCTAAAGCCCGGGCAACTGATACGCGTTGTTGTTGTCCACCAGAAAGTTGAGAGGGTCTGCTGTTCATACGGTCGCCTAATCCTACAGCTTCGAGTAGCTCTTTTGTGCGCGCGTTGCGTTTTTCTTTAGTCCATTTTTGCAGTCCCATGATAAATTCAACATTTTCTTTTGCTGTTAGCACTGGTATCAGATTATACGACTGGAAAACAAAACCAATATTTCTCATTCTGAAATCAATGATTTTAGATTTTCCAAGTGTTCCGATTTTTGTTCCGTTTATTATCACTTCACCATTTGTTGGTTTATCCAAACCACCTATCATATTCAATAAAGTAGTTTTTCCCGAACCCGAAGGACCTACAATTGCTGCAAATTCTCCTTCTTCAAAATGCAGATCAATTCCGTTTACGGCATGTACTTCAACTGCCGAATCGTTGTATATTTTATGCAGGTTTTTTATTTCTAAAACTTTCATCTGTTTATTTTTTTGTAGTTTAAATGTTAATCAGTTTTTAAAGCATCAGCAGGATTTAATTTCAAAGCTTTATATGCAGGATATATTGCTGAAAGTATTCCTGTGAAAATTACAAGTATTGTTAAATTAATAAAAAATGTATCATCAATTGCAGGGTAACATATTGAAGAATACCCAAATGATTCCATGCCATCACCCATACTCGATAAATTAATTCCAATTTTGTTTGTCCATGCAATAAGTATTCTGCCAAGGATCATTCCGATCACTCCGCCGGTTAATGAAAGAAAAATAGATTCGAGCATTATCATTCTGAATACTTTACGGCGATTCATTCCTATTGCCGTTAGCATTCCAAGTTCTTTTGTACGTTCCAACACTGCCATCAACATTGTATTTATTATCCCGAATGACAATGCTGCAAGTATGATAATAATAAAAATGTTGTAGAAAAAGCCCATAAACTCTTCTACATAAGCCATATCGGTTTGTATGTCTTTCCACGAAAGTATCTCAAGAGAACTATATTTTTTTTCAAGTCTTTTTTTGATATTTGTACATTCATCCAAATCATTGACTTTCAAAAGTATTTGATGATATTGTCCTTCGGGTATTCCGGCTAATTTTTTGAATTGATCAGCATTAATAAAGGCATAAACTTTTTCAAACATGTGATTATCTATTTTGTAGATACCTCCAATTCGATAAGCTTCCGAAATTTGGTTGCTGTCAGCATTAACAAAGGAAAAAATCAATTTAGCTCTTTTGCGATAATAACGGGCATTATCCATTAGTTGCTTTTTTATTGTGTTATTATAGCTGCTTTTAAGAGTTTTTTCCAGCTCGCGAATAAAGATTTTTTCATTTTTGAAACGTTTGTTTCTGAGTGGTTCAAGCATTAGCAAAACTTTTTCGCTAACTTCTTTTTTTCTTAATGAATCAATAACAAAATCCTTAATATTATAATTTATGATATTTAGACTTTTTGCTAAAGCCTCGCCTATATATATTTTGTTTTTAGTTTTGATTTTATCCCAGTTGCCGGTACCCGGAATTATTTTCTGATATATTTCTGATATCGTTTTTTCCTTTTCGGGATCGACTGCCATAATCTGAATCCCTGAATTTTTTGCATCAACACTAAGCATTCCGTTTACTATAAAACGACCGCTTGCTGAAAGGATTTCAGGATCATTGTTAAGTTCATCAATAATTTTATCCCCTTCAGAAATCATATACTTGATTTCGTTATTACTACGAAAATTTTTATTCGTGATTTGTATATGAGCAATTTCATTGTTTAGCACACTATGCATGCGTTGTCTTACCATCCCTTCGGAAAAAGCAATGTAAAACAATCCGCCGATAACACCCAAAGTAACTGAGATAATTACTACGAGGCTTCGGGTTTTATTGCGCCAAACATTTTTCCATGATGTTTTCCAGATCATTTTTTTTATTTTAGATTTTAAATTTAATCATTTAATCATTTAATCATTCATTCATTAAGCCCGCAAGGCTTGAATTTCCTTCAAACGAATAATTTTTCTGACAGGATAACAAACAGCAATTAATACAATAATCGCAACTACCAATGATTGCCAAAAATAATATTCGCCAAAACCTGCAAATTTCATAACCGGATCAAATCCATATTCTTCATACATTTTTGCCATATCTCCTTTAAAATGTAAAGGATTATTGTAGCCGTATAATATTATCGGGATGCTTGCAATGATACTACTGATTATTCCGAGTAATCCGATAAAAAACATTTCAAATGTGAGAACTATTGCCAATTTGCTTCGTTGCATACCAATTGAAATCAATACACCAAATTCTCTTTTTCTCTCGCTTGTCATCATCAAAACTGTTCCAAATACACCGAATGCAATTATTAAATAAAGTATTCCCAGCATTATTATCCCTCCCTGACTATCAGCTTCCATTGCTTGTATCAAAGTTTTATTCATTTCTTTCCAGTCTTTTGCAATATAATCAGTGTTGGCGAATAAATTATTTATTTGATCTTTTGTTTGAGCTACGGTTTTATCACTATTATCTTTTAGGTCGAGAATAGCTGAGGTTAACAAATTCTCGGCACTTGAAAAATACTGACACTCATTAATATCCATAAAGACAGCCATGTTATTTATTAACGGATTAGGAAAATGAACAATTCCCTTTACGGGAAACATATCTGCTGCACTAACTCCATGATAACCTTGTCCGATCAAAACCAAAGTATCACCAACATTTACCCTGAGATATTGGGCTAAATTATCAGCAACCAAAATACCTTTTTCATTTTTCTTTAGATATTCACACGGATATGCTGCATTTTTTTCAATAATAGGTATTATCTTTTCTAATTCATTATCGTCAATTTCAAGGGCGATTTTAAGACTTGCATAATTTGCATAAGATTCATCTTCTAAATTTCTGATCATTTTCATGATTTTTGGATCAATATTTTCCTTTTCGATCCTAACTATTGCCTGTTTTGTAAAACGAATAAAAACGAGTTTTTTACTGATACTACTTAGTTTGTCTTCTTTTACAGGATCGATTCCAAGAAGTAAAACACCTTTTGTTTGAGTTTTGTTAGAAGCCAAAGCTCCTGTTTCGAGGTGAGGAATAATTCCTTTTACATTATCAATTTTAAGTATTTGTTTTTCAATTTCCGGTGTCATGAAAAATCCGTTGTCAAGAGTGCGATCATCCCAGAAATTTTTATGCTGAACCTGAATATATCCTGTGTATGATTCAATTATACATGTGTACATGTGACCATAAGTGCCAATTTGCATAGATCGCATAATCAGTGCGAACAACAAAGCAAAAAATATTGATGCGGCTGTTATCAGGGTTCGCCGTTTATTTCGCCAGATGTTGCGCCATGCCATTTTTATTGCAGTTTTCATTATTTTATTCGTTTCATATTTTGAATTGAGAAAAAGAATTCATTAATGGTTTTGTTAAATATCATATTTTTAAACTTTAGAATAGTTTTATTTCCGGGGTCTTCTTCAGGAATTATTTCATATTTTGCAGGAAGTATCCTGTCGCCCATCTGCTGTAGGTCATAAGCATTTTCAGTATTGATCAGGTAATTGTCTTCATCATAATATTTATTCATCCATGTATTATAACCATTTACAGTAATCCACGAGATTATTTTCCCCCACGAAACAGGAGCATCTTCTTTAGCGATGAGTTCAATTTTAAAACATTCCTGATCTCTTATTATTTCCCTACCTAATAATTTATGCTTATAATCTTTTACAACAGACGATTGTTTTACCAGATCATCATTTGTAAAGTCCGATCCCATCCAACTTTGCATCATCATTGAAGGAGGTATTTTTATCATACGTTGAATATTCGGAACCCAACTCCACATTTCTTTTTCGCGTTTTAGGAAAACC
>DAOVNY010000079.1 GCA_030630005.1 Bacteroidales bacterium
ACAAGCACTATTTGAGTCTCCTCGAAATTTTTTCTTTAAATCTTCGGTTTAATCTTTTCGATTTTTGTATTTTTGAGAAATCAAAAATAAAAGATTATATTCTAAATACAAAAACGTTATTAATCAACATTTTAACAAAAAGCACTACGGTAGGTAAAGGCGAAATAATGCGTGTGGTGTAGTAAATATTTAGGAGTTGTGGGGCATGCTGAGAAAAACCGATAAAGAATGATAAAACAGGCTGAAATTAAAATAATGAAAAAAGAAAAGCGTCTAAAATTAAGTTTTTGGAGAGCAATTGATCATTATTTTATAGTCCTTTTCTTTTTGTTTATTCCTTTGATAACTCTTTATAGTATTTTTGAAATTTATGTAACAAAAACATATGACGGAGTAAGAACAGTACAAGAATTAATGACAGCTACATTTCCTTTTATTATTCCTGCAATTGTATTTTATTTTATTCAGAAAAGACGACTCAGATTTATAGAAGTTCAGATAAATTATACAGACCAAGAATTTAATGAAGCAATTAAGCGAACAGCAAAGGAATATGATTGGCGAATTGAATACAACAATAAAAGTATCTTCAGAGCTTATAAACCTTGGAATTGGACAGGTAGTTGGGGAGAAATGATAACAATAATCCGAGATAAAGAAAAACTACTTCTTAACAGTATTTGCGATCCTGATAAAATGTCTTCTGTAGTATCATTTGGTTGGAATAAGAAAAACATACAGACTTTTCTGAAAAATTTAAATGACGTAAAGAATGGAATCCCTGTTAAAGAAATCATCGAAGTCTCTGAAAAGGAATGGACTTTTAAAAGGACTATAATTAGAATTTTTGCATATCCAGTTTGCATAATGTTTATTGGAATTGGATTCTATGCAATAGCAAATCCAGTCAATTGGAAAAGTTAGGGTGCAGGAATTGGAGCGATCTTAATTTCTTTAGCATACTTGTACACTGATATAAAACTAATAATAATGTCCAGAAATAAAAAGCACGACCACACAATCGAATAGGTGGCTGACGGTTGAGTAACCGCCAGTGCACCTTTCACACCATCCGCCTCGGCGGACGGTTCATTAGACAAATAAATTTCGCTCTCTGACAATTAAATCTCAATATCAACAATTTTTATATTTTTGCTTGAAAAAAGATATTGAAATGTCAGAAAAAATCAATGCTTTAGTGGATGGATTTGTAATTACTCCAAAACATTAGCATTCCTGCTTTTTTCTAATTTGTTTTAACTAAGAATTGAACAGCATATTTCCCAATCCAATAATTATTTAGAAATTTATTAACTTCGTAAAAATTTTTTTTATGAAAAGATTAATCACATTTTTAAAAGATCATGGCAAAGAGATAGTCAGGAATCTTCTTTATATTTTAAGTGTAGTTTTACTTTTTTTAATTTTCCCAAAGGAAGGAAAATTCAAATACGAATTTCAGAAAGGCAGACCATGGATGCATACTGATCTTATTGCGCCTTATGATTTTGCAATAAATAAATCTGCAGATATAATCATGCAGGAAAAAGAACGAATTATTTCTCAGATCAAACCATATTTTATTTATGATACAAAGCGAACTTCTGAAAAGCTACAAGATATTTCTAATGATTTTGAAAAAAAATGGAATCTGAAATATCCAAACGGAAATAATAATAAGGATCAAAATCTGGAATTTTGTTACAAGGTTTTCAATACACTTTTTTCAAAAGGTATTATTAAATATACATCCGTAATTGATGACAAGCCGGGTGATTACAAAATGATCTTAGTAAAAGACAATATTGCAGAGGAAAAAATGATTGAAGATTTATTTTCAATTCGTAGTGCTTACGACTTTATTCACGACACTCTCAGAAATGCCAACAATATTGATAAGCAGTTCGCTTTGTCGCTAATAGAAATTCATTTGATACAAAATGTGGTATATGATAGGGAAAGAACAGAAGCAGAAAAACTTTCAAAACTCGAAGATATTTCCACGACAAGGGGCATGGTTCAAACAGGTGAAAGAATAATTTCAACGGGTGAGCTGGTTACAAATGAAAAGTATTTGCTGTTGGAATCTTTAAAACAGAATTACGAAACCAGGCTTGGATCGTCATCATCATATTATTTAATAATTACCGGACAATTAATTTTGCTTGCTATTTCGATTATTGTTTTAAGGTTTTTCCTTTTGTATTTTATGAAAGATGTGTATTCAGATAATAAGAAAATCCTTCTTATTCTTTTGCTCATTATACTTATGGTATATCTTACAAGTATTGTTGTAAAGTATAATGTTGCCTATCTTTATATTGTACCTATTTGTTTGATCCCTATTGTTATCAGGGCATTTTTTGATACACGTCTTGCATTATATGTTCATATTATTGCAGTAATAATTATAGGATTTTTGGTGCCTAATAGTTTTGAATTTGTTTTTTCTCAATTAATTGCCGGGATTATTGCAATTTTTAGTGTTGTAAAATTACAGAGACGATCACAGTTTTTTCTTACTTCACTGATGATATTTCTTACATATTCATTTATTTATATTGGTTTAACCCTGATACAGGAAGGCGATATTGTTGGAATAAAACCATATTATTTTGCATTGTTTGCAGGAAGTGCTACATTTACTCTTTTTTCTTATCCATTGATTTATGTTTTTGAAAAAATATTTCGTTTGATTACGGATGTTACTTTAATCGAATTATCGAATGTAAGCAATAAAGCATTGCGAGAACTTGCGTCGATGGCACCCGGTACTTTTCAGCACTCATTACAAGTTGCAAATCTTGCTGAAGAAGCTATTTTTGAGATTGGCGGAAATGTTTTACTTGTGCGTACCGGAGCTTTGTATCATGATATTGGAAAGATTATTAAACCCGAATATTTTACCGAAAATCAAAGTACTGACGAAAACCCACATAACGAATTGACTCTTGAAGAAAGTGCTTCGGTTATTATTGATCATGTATCTAATGGAGTTGAAATAGCCAAAAAATATAATATTCCGGATCAGATAATTGATTTTATTAGAACTCATCATGGAACAAGAAAAGTTGGATATTTTTATTTGATGAAGATGAAATTCAATTCTGTTGACGAAATTGATGAATCGAAATATACATATCCCGGTATTATTCCATTCTCAAAAGAAACTGCTGTAGTTATGATGGCTGATTCGGTTGAAGCTGCTTCAAGAAGTATAAAAAAACCTGATGTCGAAAAAATTAATGATCTTGTTGAGAAAATAATTGAAGGTCAGCTAAATGATAATCAGTTTATTTATACAAACATTACTTTAAGTGACATTACACGAATAAAAGAAATATTTAAGAAAAAATTAATGAATATTTATCATGTCAGGATTCAATATCCTAATGAAAAATAGATGCACTGATTGTTTTATTTATTGATTATTTTGATGTTTTACAGGTAATTATTAACGACAGATAGAAGTTTGTTAAGATCAATAGGTTTAGTTAAAAAATCATCACAACCCGCTTCATAACTTTTTTCTTCTTCACCGGAAAGAATATATGCAGTTTGCATCACAATAGGTATGTTGTGATTTATTTTTTTGATTTTTTTTGTCGCTTCAAATCCGTTTAACTCAGGCATATGAATATCCATAAGTATAAGATCAATATTTTTATTTTCTTCAACTATTTCTACTGCTTCTTGTCCGTTTTTGGCAATTAAAATTTCAGAATTTGTTTTTTTTAATGCTGCCTGGTAATATCTGGTGCTTGTAAAAATATCTTCTGCGATAAGAATGACTTTGCCTTTCCAATCATACTTAATTTGGTTACTCGCCTGAAAATGTTTCATAATCAATTTATTTACTCTAATAAATGATGAATTTTTTAAAGACGTTATAAAATTACAATAAATAGTTGCAGAAATCAAATATTATTATAAATTTTTATTAAGAAAATTAGTGAGATAATCAATTGCTTCGGGACCTGTATTAAACAAAAGGTCTATAATACTTAAGTTTGGAATAAATCCATGCTTGTTAGCAAATACTTGTGAATATTTTTTATAGTTTTTTTCCTGAGATGAATTTTTTGGTGAGATCGAATTTCTAAGGTCAAGAATGTTTTTTGGGTTTTTGATAAATTCGGATGTGAGACCTGGGGTAATTTCAATATACAGAAAATCGAAAATCAATTTCAAGAAATTATTATTATGATCGAGTAAATATTTATATTTTTTTTGATAAAGATTTTTTAATTCTTCTTTGTAAAACAAAAAGAATGGTGAGGAATTGTAAGACGATTCAATTGATTTCCAATGAATTTGTTGCCAGTCTTCGCTGTATGAGATTATTATTTCATTGGTTTTTGTGTGGTTTCCTTCTGGCTTTTTTATAGGAATAGTTAATGCTAATTTCCCATTACTGCCAAGTATATAGCATCTGTTACGGTATGTTTGCTTTTTATAAGTTTCGTATTTTTCAATTATTTGTTTATCAGAATTAATTAAAAAACTGAAATACTCAATAGGAGGGAGGTATGCGGTAGAAAGAAGAATTGAGCTTAGTGTATCAATCATGCTATATAATTTTTTGGTAACTACTTAGCCACTATATTAAGCTTAATAGCCACAGATTCACAGATTAAAATTAATTTTAATCTGTGAATCTGTGGCAAGTATTTATTTTGCTTCAGCAATTTTTTCTTTCATAAGTACATCTTCTATAACTTTTACAAGAGAGTCTTTTGGCAAAGCACCTTGTGCCATTTGAGGTTGTCCTTCAGCAGGGCAGAATAACATTGAAGGAATACTTCTGATACCGAAAGCAGCAGAAAGTTCTTGCTCTTGTTCAGTATTTACTTTATAAATATTAATTTTTCCTTTGTATTCTTCTGATAATTCTTCCAAAATAGGAGCAACCATTTTACATGGCTGACACCAATCAGCATAGAAATCAATAATACATGGAAGTTCTCCTTCGAATTTCCATTCTTTGTTTTTTTCGTAGTTAAAAACTTTGTCTAAAAAAGTTTGTTTTGTTAAGTGTTCCATTTTCGTTCTTTAATTTATTTTCTTTAATTTATTTTCCTGATTATTTAAAAGACTTGTTTCAATAATTTTAATGTATGAATCTTTTGGTAAAGCTCCGGCTTGTATCATTGGTTTTCCCTTTACGGGTGAAAACAAAACTGCCGGAATGCTTCTTATTTGAAATATCCTTGCCAGATCTTGCTCATTTTGTGTATCAATTTTATATATTTTTACTTTTCCATCGTACTTTACAGCAAGCTCTTCCATTATTGGAGCTATCATTTTACAAGGACGACACCAGTCAGCATAAAAATCAATAACACAAGGAATGTCACCTTTATAAACCCACTCTTGCGGATATTTTTCAAAATCCCATACTTTTTCTATGAATGTTTCATAAGTTAGATATTCAGGTTTTACAGTCGTGTTTTTTGCTTCTATTTTTTTCTCGGGTTTACTAATGTTCTCAGCTTTATTCCCATTTGTTTGATTACAACCAAGTATTATGAATGTTAGTACAAGGCTGATAAGTCCGGTTTTTCTCATTTTATTTTTGCTTTAGTTTGTTTCAATAATATTAATAAAAATGCAAAGATATACATAATTTTATATTAAATCGCTTTAGTATCACTATTTTTTTTATCTTTGTATCAAAAAGTGTTCCAAAATGAAATCATTTTTTCAAAATATCAATATACAAAAATTTGACATTCAGTTTGCTGATGACGAAAAATGTCTGGAATTTCTTTCTCAACAAAAATGGAAAGGAAAATATATATGTCGAAAATGTGGAAATACAAATTTCTGTAAAGGAAAAACACCGTTCTCACGCAGGTGTACAAAATGTAAGTATGAAGAATCCGCCACGGCAAATACTATATTTCACGGTTGTAAAATCTCCTTGAAGAAAGCGTTTAAAATAGTTTTTTTAGTGTGTAATAAGCCTGAAATATCTACTTACAAACTATCCGAAAATATTGATATACGTCAGATGACTTGTTGGAAATTTAAAAAGAGAATTACTAAATGTCTTGAAAATCGGAGCGACCTGACAAAATTTCAGAAAGATGAGATAAAAAAGATGATTTGATTTTAGTACAAAAATCCAGTAACCTGTGTCCAAAAAAAAAGCTATCTCCGCAAAAAAGATAGCTTTTTGGTATTAATAGTATTGTCAAATTTAATTAACAACGATTTTTTTGTTAATTATTCCGATTTCATTTGTAATTTTAAGGAAATAAATTCCTTGTGCAAGCTTTGAAATATCTATTGATCTTGTGAATTTTCCTGAAGCTTCTGAGCTTTCAGAAATAATAATTTCACCGGTAATAGTCATTAATTCAATATTAATACTTTGAGTACTTTTTGTTTGTAATTCAACAGTAATATTGTCGTTTGCAGGATTTGGAAAAACATTCAAATATTCGAAAGTTCCACTTTCTTCCATACCAACATTATTGATTTCGTAATATGCTTCCCAACCACCGGCTGTTGTCGAAGAATTTGAGGTAAAAGTGATGAACATCATACCACTTGTAGCTGTGAGAGGGTCAGGTATATCGCTGCCTGAAAATTCGCCAAGAAGGATTGCTGGTTGATAATTACCATCATAAACTTTTACAAAATCAGAACCCTCTTCTGTATTAAATTCAGTAAATGTTAAAGTGATGTCACTTGCCCATTCCGGCTCAATTTTCCACATACATGTCGAACTATTATTATAATTAAATGTACCACTTCCATCACTAAATGTGCCGGTAGGTTCAGTAAAAACGGTCATTCCACTACAATAAGCAGGTGAGGTTGTTGTAAATTCAGCGTAAAATCCGGGACCTGTGCCATTTTCATCAGATATGAAAGCAATAAATAACTTGTTTCCTGTTGATGTAAAAGACGCAGGCATATTTGTTCCGGTATATGTTCCAACTACATTAGCATTTGTATCTCCACCATCATAAATTATTAGTTCATCATTTTGTCCTAAATCAAATTCATAAAATGTAAGAGTAACATCAGTAATTGAATCTTCAGTAGTTTGAGGATCTATCAACCAACTTGCTGTTGTATTATCTAAATAATCTTCAACTGGTCCGCTGCCATCAGTAAAGCTGCCTGACCTATCCGTAATAATAGTTAGACTATCTGCATAATAAGGATAATCTCCATCAGTAGGGTAAAAGTTTTTGATGGCTGCCTGACCTACATAAAAACCATTAACATTAGATAGGGTATAATAACCATTTCCATAGCCGCTCCATCCGAAGTTAAAGTGGAATTCATCTCCTTCATATCCATCACAACCAAAAGCATGACCTGAATTATCAGTAGTTCTGCCTGAATAATATAGCGGATGACCCAGATCAATATCAGTTTTTAGAATGTTTATCCATTGTGTGAGAGAATAATTACTTTTTTGGATATAAGTAGCATTTCCATACTTAAAATAATTTTTTAAAGCATTATCTACATCCTCACTATAAGCACCTGATCCATCATATCCATATTGCATGTTAACAGAAACACCTGCATGGTATTGTAATTTTGCTATTGGATTGGGATTGCTATTTACTATGTCATTATTCATTCCATTCCAGTTATATTCAGTTGCACCGAAGTTAGCAGTTTGTGTCCCATAACCTGAAGCATAATAACTATGAGAACCATTTCCAATTGCAGGATATCTCCAATAGTGCATGATAAATGACATAGCTGTGGCAACACAACCGGCATAAACATGTCCGCCGGGACCTGAAGCATCTTCCGGACATAAAATATTATAAGGGTTATCTTGATTCCATGTTGAAGTTAAAAGAGGTTCAATATCTTTTCCGCCATCTTGCGTGTTTAGTAGCGAAATTTCATCAGTAAGTAAATGCTTCCACATATTTGAAACTTCAGAAGTTGCGGAAACGTTGTTTTCTCTTGCAAAAATGATTTGTTCAATGTAACTATATATAAAACTTCCGTAGTTGCTTGTGTAATCAAGGTCTTTTGGAAAATGTCCTTCATAAGAATAACCTATTACAGGGGTAAATGCATCTTCTGCGGAAACAATAACAAATCCTTCGTTATTAAATTCAAAAACAAAAAATACAGTTTCCTGTCCGTTTTTATGTTCAATAATATTTGTTATCTGAAGATCAAAATAATTGATTGGGATTTTAAATTGATTGGATTTTTCAAAATAGAAATTCTTTGCAACTTTTTGTGCATCTTGAAATTTGATATTACCTGCATAATTTATCAAACCAAATCCAAATGTGAAAAGGACTAATAAAAGTAAAAATCTTGTTTTCATTTTTGTTATTTATTTAGTTTATATTCGATATTTTGTAATGTGGAAATTCTTCCAAAAAAAGAATTTGCAAGTTTAGCATTTATTTTTGATAATTACCAAAAATTTATAAAATGATTTTACAAACAGGTCAGAATAAATTTGTTAATTTCGCAAATTAATAATAAAATAGTGAGGTACTACTACAAATTTAGTGGAACATTGACAAATGCTAAAATGCTAAAATGATTGAATGCTAAAATAAACAATAATTTGCCATTAAAATTACAATAGAACTAAATATGAAAATATTCATCAAAAACATAAAGCAACTTGTTCAGGTTGAGGAAAAACCAAAATTATTGGTAAAAGGAAGAGAGATGTCGGAATTGAACACTATCAAAGATTCATGGTTATTATTGGAAAGTGGAAAAATTTCATCTTTTGGCAAAATGCAAGAAATTGACAATGCAATAATTGATGGGTTATCACAAGATGCTAAGGTGATTGATGCTTCAGGAAAAATGGTATTTCCAAGCTGGTGCGATTCACACACACACCTTGTTTATCCGCAAAGCAGAGAGGTTGAATATATTGATAAAATAAAAGGACTATCTTATGAAGAAATTGCTAAAAGAGGTGGTGGAATTCTTAATTCTGCCAAAAAACTTCATAAGGCAAGTGAAGAAGAATTAGTTGAATCAGCTTTAATCAGATTGAATGAAATTGCCGCTTATGGAACCGGTGCCGTTGAAATAAAAAGCGGATACGGACTAAATACCGAAGATGAATTGAAAATGCTCAGAGTTATCAGGCAATTAAAAAAACTTTCGCCGCTAACAATAAAATCAACATTTCTCGGTGCTCATGCTGTTCCTGCCGAATACCGTTCCGATCAAAGTAAATATGTTGATATTGTAATTAATGAGATGATACCAATGGTTGCCGCTGAAGAATTTGCTGATTATATTGATGTATTTTGTGATAGAGGGTTTTTTACTATTGAAGATACCGACAGGATTTTAATGGCAGGAATGAAATATGGATTGAGACCGAAAATCCACGCAAATGAACTTGATTATTCAGGCGGGATACAAGTTGGAGTAAAATATAATGCTCTTTCTGTTGATCATCTTGAATATACCGGAGATGAAGAAATTCAGGCATTATTGAATTCTGAAACTATGCCGACTGTTCTTCCCGGTGCTGCTTTTTTCCTTGGGATGATCTATGCTCCGGTAAGAAAAATGATAGATGCCGGATTGCCGGTAGCTCTCGCAAGTGATTTTAATCCGGGTTCTTCTCCGTCAGGGAATATGCAATTTATCTTATCGATGGGAAGCATCGCATATAAAATGCTACCCGAGGAAGGAATAAATGCAACTACCATCAATGGTGCTTATGCTATGGGTTTGAGCGAAGAACTCGGCAGCATAGCTGTTGGTAAAAAAGCAAATGTTTTTATCACAAGCGAAATACCAACTTATGAATATATGCCTTATTCTTATGGAAATAATAAAGTGGAGACTGTTATTTTGAATGGAAAAGTGATTGAATGATAAAATGATAAAATGATAAAATGATAAAATGATAAAATGATTGAATGATAAAATAGATTGTATTAACCTCCATTTACGCATTTAATCATTTACGCATTTATTCATTTCCACTAAAATAACAGTAGAAATTATAAACTTAATGAATTTTTTAATAAAATAATTAGAACATGAAACAACTAATCGAATGTGTGCCTAACTTTAGCGAAGGCAGGGATATGAATATAATCAAACATATTACC
>DAOVNY010000015.1 GCA_030630005.1 Bacteroidales bacterium
TGGTAAAGTTTTTGGAATTTTTAAAGCATATTGTACTCGTGTTGGAAGCGGACCTTTTCCTACCGAACTTCATGATACTGATGGAGAAAAACTTCGTAAGATAGGTCGTGAGTTTGGTTCAACCACCGGACGACCACGGCGATGTGGTTGGCTTGACCTTACTGCTTTAAAATATTCAATAATGCTGAATGGCGTTGACGAACTTATGATGATGAAAGCCGATGTATTGAGCTTATTTAAAAAACTTAAAGTCAGCACTAAATATAATTTTAATGGTGAACTAATTGATAATATCCCTTATGATATTTCAGTTGGTGGACTCTCTCCTAATTATATCGAAATTGATGGCTGGGATATTGATATTGATAATTTAACTTCAATTGATGATGCTCCTGAAAATCTTATGGATTATGTGAAATTTATTGAAAAAGAAGTTAATATCCCTATAAAAATTGTTTCAGTAGGTCCCGATAGAAAACAAACTTTAATAAGAGAGTAGTTTCTGGTTTCTGGTTTTGAGTATCAAGTATCAAGCATCAAGCATCAAGTATCAAGAATCAACTATTTCAGTTTTCGTTTTACTTCAACTTCTTCGTATCCTTCAACAATATCACCAACTTTAATATCATTAAAGTTTTCGATGTTTAGTCCGCATTCATAACCGGTTTTAACTTCTTTTACATCATCTTTAAATCGTTTGAGCGAACCAAGTGATCCTGTATAAACAACTACTCCGTCTCTAATAATTCTTACTTTAGTATTTCTTGTGATTTTCCCGTCAATGACCATACATCCTGCAATTTTACCAACCTTTGATATTTTGTAAACTTCACGAATTTCAATATTACAAACAATTTTTTCTTCAATATCAGGTGCGAGCATACCTTCGATAGCTGCTTGCAGTTCTTCAATTGCCTGATAAATAATTGAGTAAAGGCGGATGTCAATTTGCTCGACTTCTGCAAGTTTTCTTGCTCCAACAGATGGTCGAACCTGGAAACCAATAATTACTGCATCAGAAGCAGATGCAAGCATAACATCAGTTTCGGTAATAGCTCCAACAGATTTGTGTATTACATTTACCTGAACTTCTTCATTAGATAATTTTAATAATGAGTCGGATAATGCTTCTACTGATCCGTCAACATCACCTTTTACAATAACATTTAATTCTTTAAATTCACCTATAGCAATACGTCTTCCAATCTCGTCAAGTGTAATATGTTTTTGAGTACGAATACCTTGTTCTCTTTGGAGTTGTTGCCTTTTAGTTGCTATGTTTTTTGCTTCATGTTCATCAATCATAACATTAAAGGTATCACCGGCTTGTGGTGCACTGGTGAGTCCGAGAAGAAGTAGAGGTGTTGAAGGTCCTGCACTTTTAATGTTATTATTTCTTTCATCGTACATTGCTTTAACCTTTCCATAACTTGATCCGGCTAAAACCATATCACCAATTTTAATTGTACCGTTTTGAACAAGAATTTTTGCAACATAACCACGTCCTTTATCAAGAGAGGATTCGATTACAGTTCCGGTGGCGTGTTTATTAGGATTACCTTTAAGATCAAGCATTTCTGCTTCCAATAAAACTTTTTCGATTAAGGCATCAATATTAATACCTTTTTTCGCAGATATATCCTGACTTTGGTATTTTCCACCCCAGTCTTCAACAAGGATATTCATTTTTGATAATTGTTCCTTGATCTTTTCGGGATTTGAATTTGGTTTATCAATTTTATTGATAGCAAAAACTATTGGTACTCCTGCAGCTTTTGAGTGATTGATTGCTTCTTTTGTTTGTGGCATTACATCATCATCAGCGGCAATAATTATTATTACAATATCTGTAACTTTTGCTCCTCTGGCACGCATAGCAGTAAATGCCTCGTGACCCGGGGTATCAAGAAAAGATATCTGTTGTCCATTGTCTAAAGTAACTTCATACGCTCCAATATGTTGGGTAATACCACCGGCTTCTCCTGCAATTACATTCGTTTTTCTGATATGATCCAGTAAAAGTGTTTTTCCGTGGTCAACATGACCCATTACAGTAACAATAGGAGCTCTGGGTTTTAAGTTTTCAGGATTATCTTCATCTTCATCATCTTTTTTAATAGCTTCCTGAACATCAACACTTACAAACTCCACTTTGTATCCAAATTCATCGGCAACCAAAGCAATGGTTTCGGCATCTAATCGTTGATTGATAGATGCAAAAATACCGAGAGTCATACAAGTTTGAATAACCTCGTTTATAGCTATGTCCATCATTGTTGCTAATTCGTTTGCTGTAACAAACTCCGTAACCTGAATAGTCTTTTTTTCTATTTCTTGTTTTTGCAGTTCTTTTTCTAAGTTTTGACTAACTGCTTCTCGTTTTTGTTTTCGGTATTTTGAGCCTTTGGATTTACCGGTTTTACTTAATCTGGCAAGTGTTTCTTTAATTTGCTTTTGAATTTCTGCTTCTGTAAGTTCAGGTTTTGGTTCTTTTCGCCCTTTTTTAAATTTTTGTTTTGAAGAAGGTTTTTGGTTTACATTTTTAAATGTTTCTTTATTGGGAAGATCTTTCTTTATTCTTTTTCTTTTTTTCTTTTTTTCTTTTATTCTTTTATCTTTGGAAGATGCAACCGGTTTTTTAGATTTTTTTTCTATTTCCTTGAGGTCTATTTTATCTAAAATCTTTGGACCGATAAGTTTACCGGCTTTTGCTTTAATGATGTTATCTTCCTTTTTAACAAGTTCTTCTTGTTTTTCTTCAACAGGTAAGATGTCTTCGTGAAGAGTTTCAGGTTTTTCCTTTTTAGATTCTTCTAATTTTTCTTTAGTATGTTTAACAGTTTCTTTTTCTTCTTTTTTCTTTGTACCTTGTTTGGCTTTCTTTCTTTCTTCTTCTTTTTCTGCTTTAGTTTTCTTTTTTGGTCTGGTACGTGAGTTTATTGAGCTGAGATCAATTTTGCCAAATACTTTTACACTGTTATTTTCTTTTTCATCAACAACTTTTTCTTCTTTAACATCTTCTTTTTTCTCTGGTATTTCTTCAGCAGCTTTTTCATCTTTTATAGTGGTTGTTTCAGAATAATTACCTGCAACATTTTTGATGAATAATTCTTCTTCTTTTTCATAAGTATATTCAGTAGTATCAGTATCTTCTATTTTATCGTCAATTGAAATTGTTTCACGACTTTGGTGTTCGCTTCCAAGCTTGTCAGATTCTTCTTTTACTGTTTTTTCCGAAAAGAACTCATCCAAAAGAATATCATAAATATCCGGAGATATTTTTGTGTTGGGTTTAGTTTCGATTTGAATTCCCTTTTTAAATAGAAATTCAACAATAGTAGTAATCCCAACATTGAACTCTCTTGCTGCTTTACTAAGTCGTACTGTCTTTTTAGCTTCTGCCATAAATAATCTTTCTGCCTTGAGTTTTTCTGTTTTTAAAAAAGTTGTGTAAAAGTAATATTTTTATTCAAATTCAGCACCAAGAATACGAATAACCTCTTTTATGGTCACTTCTTCAAGGTCTGTTCTTTTTACAAGTTCTTCAATATTGAGGTCAAGAACACTTTTTGCTGTATCACAACCTATTGATATTAATTCATCAATTATCCATTGATCTATCTCATCTGAAAATTCGCGAATATCAACATCTTCAAATTCGGTTTCTGTGTCGCGATAAACATCAATTTCATAACCTGTAAGTTTGCCTGCAAGTCTTATATTAAAACCACCTTTACCAATTGCAAGTGATACCTGGTCAGGTTTTAAGTAAACATTTACTTTTTTGTTTTCTTCATCAATTTCGATTGATGTGGTTTTTGCAGGACTTAATGCTCTGGAAATATACAGGCTGGTGTTTGCTGTGTAATTGATCACATCAATATTTTCGTTTTTAAGTTCGCGTACTATTCCGTGTATTCTTGAGCCTTTCATTCCCACACAAGCACCAACAGGGTCGATGCGGTCATCATAAGATTCAACAGCTATTTTTGCTCTTTCTCCGGGAACACGAACAATATTTTTAATCGTAATAAGTCCATCATAAACTTCAGGAACTTCAGATTCGAATAATTTTTCAAGAAAAATGGGTGATGTTCTTGATAAGATTATAAAAGGTGTATTATTTCTCATTTCAACTTTCAAAACAACTGCTCTTATTGATTCTCCTTTACGGTAATAATCCGAAGGTATCTGTTCTGATTTTGGTAAAAGAAGTTCTATGTCTTCATCATCAAGGATTAAAATTTCCTTTTTCCATATTTGATAAACTTCACCTGTTACTATTTCACCAATTTTGTCTTTGTATTTATTGTAAATATTATCTTTTTCGTATTCATGGATTTTTGCAATAAGATTCTGGCGAATCGTAAGAATATCTCTTCTTCCGAAATCAGAAAATTTCAGTTCTTCTGATACTTCTTCACCAACTTCAAAATCAGGTTCAATCTTAATAGCTTGAGAAAGTTCTATTTCAAGATTTTCATCTTCAACCATTTCATCTTCAACAATTTCGCGGTTTCTCCATATTTCAAGGTCTCCTTTGTCAATATTGACAATAATGTCAAAATTTTCATCTGATCCATATTTTTTAATAATCATACCCCTGAATACATCTTCGATAATGTGCATTAAAGTTTCGCGATCGATGTTTTTAAATTCTTTAAATTCCGCAAATGTTTCGACTAAGTTTATGTGTTCCATCTTTTTATCAATAAAAAGTTAATATTTTATTTTTTGAACGAAATAATATTTTTGGTTTCTTTTATATCATTAAATGAAAGTTCGATGATATCATCATTAATTCCTTTCTTTTTTTCTTTTTTACTTACGATAGGTTTTAATTTGATGTATTTTTCATTTACTTCAATTAATGTTCCTTTAAGCTTTTTATCATCAGAAAGAAGAATATTTACTTGTTTTCCGATATTCTTTTTGTACTGCCGAAAAGATGTAAAAGCCTGATCGATTCCTGAAGAAGAAACATTAAGTTGAAAATCAATAATATCCCTGTCGTAATTTGACTCAATAAAACGGCTGACATCAACACAATCACTTATACTTATATTAGTGTCGCTATCAATAAATATTGAAATATTATTAACAGGTTTTATTTTAATATCTACGAGAAACTTATCAGTTTCCGAGAGCTTTTCATTAACAAGTTTTTCTATTTCTTCTTTTTTAATCATAAAAAAATAATATGTTTTCTACGAAAAGAGGGGACTAAGTCCCCTCAAAATCATTTCTCTTATCCCTTTTTTCGCTGCAAAGATACAATATTTATTTAAAAAACAAGTATTTACTGCGATTTTTAAAACAGAAAAAAATAAGCTGCCCATAACAACAAGCAGCTCTTTTTTCTCTCTGTTGTCCGACCAGGGCTCGAACCTGGACTCTTCTGGACCAAAACCAGACGTGTTGCCAGTTACACCATCGGACATTCCATTTTGGGATTGCAAAATTATAATTTTTTTTTAATTTAAAAAATTTTTTCAAGAAAATAGTGAAAATTTATTAGATGGCAGAAAAACAAACAGATAGGGTTTGTTGTGTGTTAAATTTAGTTAATTTGTTTATTTTATATAATATTAATTAAAGCAAATTTTATATTTTCGCCTGAAATTAATTCATATTTAAATAAAAATAATTTCAATGAAAAATTATAAGAAGCTAAATGTTATTATTGGTTGGTTTATATTTGCTATTGCCACCTTAGTTTATTTTTTCACTGTTGAACCAACAGCCGGTTGGTGGGATTGTGGAGAATATATTGCAACTGCCTATAAATTACAGGTAGGGCATCCTCCAGGAGCTCCGTTTTTCCAGTTGCTTGGAAGGTTTTTTACACTATTTGCTTTTGGTGATGTAAGTAATGTTGCTTTGATGATAAACATAATGTCTGTATTGTGTAGCAGTTTTACCATTTTATTTCTTTTCTGGTCAATAACAATGCTTGCCGAAAAAGTTACTTTACGTAATGGCGAAATGACTGAAGGAAAAATGTATGCAATTTTTGCCAGCGGTATTGTTGGTGCTTTAGCTTATACTTTCTCCGATTCGTTTTGGTTTTCAGCCGTTGAAGGAGAAGTGTATGCAATGTCATCCTTTTTTACTGCTGTTGTTTTTTGGGCAATTCTTAGATGGGAAAAAATAGCTGACCAAAGACATGGTTACAGATGGTTAATTTTAATTGCTTATCTTATGGGTTTGTCAATTGGTGTTCACTTGCTGAACCTACTTGCCATTCCGGCAATTGCCTATGTGTATTATTTTAAGAAATATGAAGTAACAAGAAAAGGTTTTATTTATACCGGAATTATCTCAATTTTTATCCTTGCTTTTATAATGTATGGAATAATTCCTTGGATTGTAAAACTTTCAGGATTATTTGAGTTGTTTTTTGTAAATAATATCGGATTACCTTTTAATACAGGAACAATTGTTTATTTCTTGCTTTTGATAGGACTGATAATATGGGGATTACAATATACTATTAAGAAAAAGAAAGTTGTTGCTAATTCAATAATTATTGCTTTGGTATTTATACTTATTGGGTATTCTTCTTTTTTTATGTTGGTAATTCGTTCAAATGCTGATACACCTATTGATGAAAATAGCCCCGAAGATGCTATAAGTCTTTTATCATATCTTAACCGCGAACAATATGGAACATGGCCAATTGTTCATGGGCAATATTACAATGCTCCGGTTGTAGGTTATGATGATGGAAATCCGGTTTATATTAAGGATGTAAAGAAAGGTAAATATATTATCACAGATGACAGGAAAAATACAATTCCGGTTTATGATTCTGAATTTACAACCTTATTTCCACGAATGTGGAGTGATCAAAAACCTTCTCACATACGAACATACAAACAGTATATAAAAAAAGGTGAAAAGATAAGAGTTACAAAACCTGACGGATCAACAGAAGTATTAACAAAACCTACTTTCGTAGAAAATCTAAATTACTTTTTCGATTATCAGATCGGTCACATGTATTTAAGGTATTTTATGTGGAACTTCGCCGGAAGGCAGGATAATATCGAAAGTCAGGGTGAAATTGAGCATGGTAACTGGATCAGCGGTATAAAATTTTTGGATGAAATGAGACTTGGAAATCAAGATGAATTACCGAAAAGCTTGGAGAATGCAGCTAATAATAAATTCTACCTTCTTCCATTTATTCTTGGGATAGTAGGATTATTGTTTCATTTTAATACCAGAAGAAAAGACAGTTTTGTTGTTTTCCTTTTATTTTTTATGACAGGAATAGCAATTGTAGTATTTCTCAACCAATATCCTTATCAACCACGTGAACGTGATTATGCGTATGCCGGATCATTTTATGCATTTGCTATTTGGATTGGATTAGGTGTTATGGCTTTATTCAATTCACTGGGCAAGATATTAAAAAATCACAAAGTAGTTGCTGTTGTTGTTGGATTGGTATCGCTTCTACTCGTTCCCGGAATAATGGCAAAAGAGGGCTGGGACGATCATAACAGATCGGGAAAATATGCTGCCAGGGATTTTGCTGCAAATTATTTGAATTCCTGTGAACCAAATGCAGTCTTGTTTACAAATGGTGATAATGATACTTTCCCATTGTGGTATGCTCAAGAAGTTGAAGGAATACGGACAGATGTAAGGGTTGTAAATTATATGTTAGCCGGAGGTGCGTGGTATATTCATCAGTTAGGGACAAAAATATACGATTCGGAAAAAATGCCGTTTACACTTACACCTGATCAATATAACAAAGGAGTTAACCAGTATATACCTTTCTTTGATCGAAATATTAAGGGGAGAATAGAGCTGAAAGATGTAATCAATTTTATTGCAAGCGAAAATGAACAGACTAAAGTCGGACTTCAGGGTGGAGGAAAAATAAATTACCTGCCGACAAAACGACTTAAACTTACGGTTGATTCAGCTGCTGTTGTGGAAAATGGCATTGTTCCCGCAGATCGTGCTGATGAAATTGTTCCTGTTATTGAATGGAATATCAAGCAAAATGCTTTATATAAAAATGATCTTATGTTTCTCGATTTTCTGGCAAGCAATAACTGGAGTCGCCCGATTTATTTTGCTAATCCCAGTTCTATGAGTAAAGTTTTTGGTATTGATGAATATTTTCATCTCGAAGGTATTATCTATAAATTTATGCCGGTTAAAGCAAAAGATCATATCTCGGGGCTTGGTGGTGTTAATATTGACAGAACTTATGATTTGCTGATGAATAAAGCAAGATGGGGAAAACTTAATGAAGATGGCATTGCTGTTGATCGCGAAAGTATGAGAAATTCAGCTATTGCCAAGCAAGATTATATCAGATTAGCTACTTCTTTGTTACAGGAAAATAAAAAAGATTCAGCTATTGAAGTTTTAGATAAATGCCTTGAGTTTTTCCCTGAAAATAAATTTGCTTTTAATTATTATATGCTCCCTGTTGCAAATATTTATTATCAGGCAGGTGCTATTGAAAAAGGAAATACAATTGTTGAATCATTATTAGAAGTATATCGCGATGATCTGGAATTTTATAATTCGCTTGATGCAAAACGTACAAGGGCTTTTGATAATGAAAAACAACAGGCAATTGCAATTATTCAACAACTCGGACAACTTGCAAAACAAAATAAACAAATGGAATTAAGTCAACAGATTGATAGTGTTTTTTATCAACAGATAGAGTTTTTGAGATAATGATTACTTGGCAAAAGGTTGCTAACCTTTTTTTAGGTTAGTAACCTTATAATTTTTGTTATTACAAAAAGGTTACCAACCATTTAAAAGCTTGGCAACCTATCATTAAAATTTATTTCTTCTTAGGTTTTCCCGAAAAATAAAGCAATACAAATCCAGCAATCACAAAAGGAATACTTAATAGCTGTCCCATATTTAATAACATATTTTTTTCAAATCCAACTTGTGGTATTTTAAAGAATTCGATAAAAAATCTTGCAGAAAAAACAAGTATCAGAAACATCGAAAAAAGAAAACCATTTTTTGGAGGTGTACTTTTTTTGTAATATTTCCACATCAAATAAATAAATATCAGTAAATATGCAAGAGCTTCGTAAACCTGTGCCGGATGGCGTGGGTCAATTGCCAAACGTGGATCAACAGAATTTATAAAGACAAAACCCCACGGCAAATCAGTTACTGTGCCGATAATTTCGGAGTTCATCAAATTTCCCATCCTGATTAAGAATCCTGCTAAAGCCACAATTATAACTATTCGGTCGATAACCCATAAAAATGGTTTTTTATTCTTTTTAGAAAAAATCAATAATGCCACTACTATTCCGACACCGGCTCCGTGACTTGCCAGTCCACCTTCCCAAATTTTAAGAATTTCAATCGGATGAGATAAAAAATATGCCGGTTCGTAAAATAGACAATGACCCAAACGGGCTCCTATTATTGTTGCAATAACCATGTAACTTGTCAGCTTGTCTAATAGTTTTTCGGTAACACCTTCTTTTTTGAATATCTTCTGCATAATAAAATACCCAAAAATAAATGACATTGCAAAAAGTAATCCGTACCATCTTATTGCAAAGTTTCCTATCCTGAAAATCTCGGGATTTACATCCCAAACAATTAAGTTAATTAGCATAATAGATTTATTTTTTTTCGGCTGTAAAAGTATAAATTTGCCACAGATTCACAGATTATTTATTTTTTGTTTTCTTTTCTGTGAATCTGTGGCAAATTACTTTTTGCAGTATAACATAAGTTAATTCATTTTCCAATATTCAATCCTTTCTTTCAAAAGAGAATAATCATTTATTATTGATAAACCGGAGAAATTTTTCGAGTTTTCAATGGCTTTTCTAATATCCAAATCTTTTTGTTTTACAGAATAGAATATTTTTTGCTCGTGGAAATATTTTGCAAGATATTCTTGTTCGGTTTGTCCTGGAGTGGGAACAAATATGGCTTTTTTGTTTAAAGCTGCCAAATCCATGATGCTGGAATATCCCGGACGGCAAATTATTAATTTTGAGTTTAAAATATATTCTGATAGTTTTTTTGAATTGAGATGAGAATATACTTTTACATTTTCATCTCGATTATCCGGGTTTTCATTTCCCGGCATTCCTTGTACAACAACTGATTTTAATTTAAGATTTTTTAGTTGCGATAATATTTTTTCTTCAAAAATACTTCGCTGAGGTTCAGGTCCTGAGATCAATGCAAGAATATCAGTTTTTTTATCTTTTGTTTTTTTTGTCGATTGATCATTAAATCGGGATAATGAACCAATAAAAAATGATTTTTCAGAAGGTGGAAATTTATGTGACAAATCGCCTGAAAGATTTGGGCTACTTTGATTGTCGGGTATCCAACATTCGTCATATTTTTTAATTATCAGTTTGTTTATTTTGTAAAGAAACTTTTCAAGAAACTTAAAATTCCTCGGCATTTTTATCATTATTTGATGGGTCATAAAAATGCAGGGGATTTTTTTATTCCAAAGTCCATAACGGTTATCCGAGAAAACAATATCAATCTGATGTTTGCGAATGATCTTTTTTAGTTTTTTATGTTCCGAAAATATCTTGAAAATTATTTTTGGAAGTAAAAAAAACATTTTACCAACCATACTTCCTTTTTCCGGATAAGTAATATTATAGCCTTCGAATTTTACAAATTGCAAATCCGGAAATTCGGTTTTTAAAAAAGCAAGCGGTCTTTTGTCGGATGCAATGACAACTTCAAAATTTTTATCTATAAGAATGTTAATGATAGGAACTATTCTTGTAGCATGACCAATTCCCCAATCAAGAGGACAAACCAATATTTTTTTTAATTTTTTCAATGAAAATTTTTCAAAGGTTTTTACAAAAATATTAAAATATTAGTAATACGAAGTATTTTTCTATTAGAAGCAGTTATGCCGTGGGAACAGACCTAAATAAATGCCACAGATTCACAGATTAAGAATAAAATATCCAATTATTATTTAAACTTATGTAAGAAATAATTTATGGGAAAAATTAAGTTTTATTAATCTGTGAATCTGTGGCTAATTATTATACCAACTATTTTTAACATAGAATCTGTTTTAAAAATTATTTTTTTCCAAAAAGCGAATTATATTCCCCCAAAAATATTACTTTTAGGGATTATATTCTCTAAAAGTTATTACTTTTGGGGAATTGAAATTATAACAATGATAGAAAGAGATTTGTATAAGGTAGTAAATAATCGTATTAGCGACAAAAAGGCAATTATTATTGTAGGGGCGAGACAAGTGGGTAAAACAACTTTTGTTGAAAATATCCTGAAAGACAAAGATTATTTACTGATTGATTGTGATGACCCCACCACCAAAGAACAAATTGAGAATGCAAATACAGAAACTTTAAGGCGTATCATCGGAAACAAGACCATTGTATTTTTTGATGAAGCTCAAAGAGTTAAAAATATCGGCTTGACTTTAAAAATAATAATTGATAGGATTAAAAATGTAAAGATATTTGTTTCAGGCTCTTCGTCTTTAGATTTACTGGATAGTATTAATGAACCGCTTACCGGTAGAAAGTGGGAATTTTCGCTTTTTTCAATGAGTTGGAATGAACTGACCAATCATTACGGTCATTTAACAATGTTACAACAACTGGAAACAAGACTAATTTACGGTAGCTACCCCGATGTTGTTACTTCTGTCGGAGACGAAGAAGAAGTATTGAAACAACTTTCATCAAGCTATCTTTATAAAGATATTTTAAAACTAAACGGAATACGTAAACCGGAAATTCTTGAAAAGTTGTTGCAGGCATTAGCATTTCAAGTAGGAAATGAAGTCTCATACAACGAATTATCAAACATTTTACAGATTGATAAAAAAACCATAGAATCTTATATCCGGCTTTTGGAAAAATCCTATATCATTTTTAAACTTAATCCTTTCAGCAGAAATTTAAGAAACGAGATAAGTAAAAAAAGAAAAATCTATTTTTATGATAATGGCATTAGAAATGCAATCATATCCAATTTCAACTCTTTAAGTTTTCGGCAAGATACAGGCGTTTTATGGGAGAACTTTTTAGTTAGCGAACGCATCAAATATTTGCACTACCATAGAATATCGGTCAATATTTATTTTTGGCGGACAAAACAAAAACAGGAGATTGACTTTATTGAAGAAAGAGGAGGAAAAATTTATGCTTATGAATTCAAATTTAATCCGCGAAAAAAACCAAAAATACCCAATGTGTTTGAAAAACAATACAACCCGGTATTTTCAATCATTAACAAGGATAATTTTTTCGAGTTTTTAAGCTAAATTCCACAATATATGTATGTACTTAGTAGTCACAGAAAAATTCTGACGACAGTATTTACGGTTTAAATGATTTTAATTTGTATTAATAATTTGAATATCGAATAAAGATTAACGATTTTAGATTTAAGATATTCAGCTACTTCGCAAATCGTTAATCGGTGTTCAATATTCTTAAATCAATTTTTACTTACTTTATGGACAGACAATCAGTTAGTTTTTACGAAAAAGATAAAGTTTATGTGTTCCAGTATACTTTATAAAATTGGTATTACCCTTATTCCAGAAATTGGGGATATTACAGGCAAAAAATTAGTTTCTTACTGCGGCAGTGTCGAAGCAGTTTTCCGTGAAAAGAAAAGTGCTTTGATGAAAATTCCGGGAGTCGGGGTACATTTGGCTAATTGTATCGTCAATCAGGCTGTTCTGAAAAGAGCTGAAAAGGAAATAAAATTCATTAAGAAATTTAATATTACTCCGCTTTTTTATTTGGATAAAAATTATCCTCAGCGACTGAAACATTGTGCCGACAGTCCGATGATGTTGTATTATAAAGGAAATGCTGATTTGAATTCTTCAAGGATTATTAGCATTGTCGGAACTCGCAATGCCACTGAATATGGGAAAGAACTGTGCAATTCTTTTATTAAGGATGTGAGCGAAATGGATATTCTGATTATTAGCGGACTTGCGTATGGAATTGATGCATGTGCTCATAAAACTGCACTCGAAAATAATCTGAAAACCGTTGGTGTTCTTGCTCACGGGCTTGATAGAATTTATCCACATCTTAATAAACACCTTGCCGGGAAAATGCTGAATAATGGTGGTTTATTGACTGAATTTATTTCGGATACAAATCCTGACAGAGAAAATTTCCCGAAAAGGAACAGAATAGTTGCCGGTATTTCGGATGCGGTTATTGTAATTGAATCGGCGTTGAAAGGAGGTGCTTTAATAACAGCAGATATTGCAAACTCTTATAATCGTGATGTGTTTGCCTTTCCGGGAAGAATAGGGGATAAGTACTCGGAAGGAACAAATAATTTTATAAAAACAAATCGTGCAGCTTTAATTCAGTCGGCGAAAGATTTGAAATATGTTATGAGATGGGACGAAAATGATAATAAATCCAATATTCCTAAACAACAAAAATTATTTATCGAACTTACTTCCGAAGAAAAAATTCTTGTCGAGATACTAAAAAATGAAGGCGAAACAGGTTTTGATAAATTATACCTTACATCGAAATTAAATATGAGTAAAGTAGCATCTTCGTTGCTTAATCTCGAATTTGAAGGTGTTGTAAAAGTCCTTCCCGGTAAGGTTTATAAATTGTTGTGATGTTATTAGTAATATAAGTTAATAATTTTACGCAATAAAAAATCGAGTTTTATTATTAACGTATATATTTGCAGTATTACTATAAATCCGCAAGGATTTTTATTAGTGTAATGTAATGAGTGTATTAGACAGAGAATCGTTCATCTATTTTGGTGATATAAAATTAGTGTTAATAAGTGAAATTAGTGTCCAAATGGAATTCGCTTGCGGATTTATGGTAATATAGTATTGGAACAAAAAAAATAAATTTTGGAAGGAATTGTTATAAAATCTACGGGAAGTTGGTTTACTGTTATGCAAAATAACGGCAGTAAAATAAATTGTAAATTAAAAGGACAATTTCGTATAAAAGGAATAAAAACCACCAATCCTGTAGCTGTTGGTGATAAAGTTGAATTTATTCATGTTCGTGATAAATCCACAGGACTGATCATTCGCATTTTTGAAAGAAAAAATCATATTATCAGACGCTCAACAAAACTTTCAAAACTTTCTCATATAATAGCTTCAAATATCGATCAGGCGGTTTTAATCGTAACACATACAAAACCAAGAACATCAACAGGCTTTATCGACCGCTTTCTTGTAACTGCCGAAGCTTATCATATTCCGGCGGTTTTGGTTATTAACAAAATTGATCTTTTTAATGAAGAAATAGAAAAATATCATAATAAGTTCATTAAAATATATTCTTCGGTTGGATATCCATGCTATTCGGTTTCGGCACTTAAACGTATAAATTTAAAGCAATTTGCAGGCTTGTTAAAAGATAAAAAAAGTTTATTGTCGGGTCATTCGGGTGTGGGAAAATCGGCATTGGTTAACGCAATAGAACCCGGATTAGATTTAAAAACAGGCGAAATATCCAAAGTTCATAATAAAGGTAAACATACAACTGCTTATGCAGAAATGCACAAACTTTCGGTTGGTGGTTTTATTATTGACACACCCGGAATAAAAGAATTCGGATTACTTGATTTTGATAAAAGTGAAGTTGCGGAAAGATTTCCTGAAATGCGTGAAAAAATGCACGATTGCAGATTTAATAATTGCACTCATGTGCATGAACCGGATTGTGCCGTAAAAAAAGCTGTTGAAAATGGAACAATTAGTAAATCAAGATATTTGAATTATCTTAGCATTTTAGATGATAATTATTTTGAAATTGTTGATTGGAATAAATAGTAATTGATAGTAATTGGTTGTAATTTATTGTAATTTGTTGTAATTGTATTCAACCATTCAACAATGAAATTAAATAAGAACAAAAATAATTTACAAATATGTTTGCAAAATATTTACTAAACGATACGATAGTACCTTTAAAAACCTCTGATACGGGTGCAACCGCTCTGAGTTGGATGGATGATTATAAAGTTTCTCATCTGCCAATAGTAAATAATGTTGATTATTTAGGGTTAATATCAGATGAAGATATCTATGATATGAATGATTTTAGTGAAGCTGTCGGAAATCATATTTTATCATTATCAAGTCCTTTTGTATATGATCATCAGCATATTCTCGAAATTATAAGGATTGTTGCTACGCAAAAACTATCATTAATTCCGGTGCTTGACAGTAAGAAAAAATATCTTGGATCAATTACTCAAAAAAAAATAATTGAAGGCTTATCAAAAATTTCTTCTGCTGAAAGTCCCGGGGGGATTATTGTTCTGGAAGTTAGTCAGAATGATTATTCATTATCTGAAATTTCGCAGATAATCGAATCTAATGATGCAAAAGTGCTGAGCCTTTATGTCGAAACTCCTGATAATTCAACAAAAATGAGTGTTGTTATCAAGATTAATAAAATTGATATTTCATCTGTGTTGCAAACTTTTAACAGATATAATTATGATATAAAAGCATCATTTTCGGAAAAAGATGATAATAAAGACCTTCGGGAAAGATATGATTCGCTGATGAAGTATTTGGATGTATAGGAGTTTTGAGTTTTGAGTTTTGAGTTTTGAGTTTGAGTTTGAGAGTTTTCTATAAAGATAATAAACTGTAAGTGACTTTTTGATGCGGATTTAATTTGTTATTTAATCATTTACGCATTTAATCATTTTCACTAAAATAAAAGTAGAACCTATTTAATAAATTATAAATGAAATTTGTATTTTTTCTATTAATCCTGTTCTTTTCAATTAAGGGGTTTTCCGAAAATCCGGATGAAAATATTTTGTGTAATTCTCCTGATAGTTTGTTGGTGGTTGATGATTCTGTATCAGGTAATTATAAAACTGTTGTTGTCAAAGAAATTATCCTTACGGGAAATAAGATCACAAAAGATTATATTATTTATCGCGAATTGGAATTTGGAGTAAATGATACGTTGACAATCTCAAAATTTGATTCTCTTATTAATAGCAGTCGCGAAAATTTGTTAAACACTTCTTTATTCAATTTTGTTACTATCAATCTGAATTTTATAAGTAAAGGCGATTTAGCTGAAACTATAGTTATAGTGGATCTTGCAGAGAGGTGGTATGTATGGCCATTTCCAATTTTTGAGTTGTCGGAAAGAAATTTTAATACTTGGTGGAAAACAAAAGATTTTTCCCGTGTTAATTATGGTTTTTTCCTTACGATGGATAATTTCAGAGGCAGGATGGAAAAACTGAAAGTGCTTGTAAGTATGGGTTATGACGAAAAATATGAGTTTTCGTATCAAATTCCATATATCAATAAAAAACAAACTATTGGCTTTCAATTGTCTGCCGGACTGTTACAAAATCACGAGACTTCTGTTTTTACTATCAACGACACTCTTCAATATTTTAAAAGTGAAAATTCGTATCCGAAAAAGAAAAAATATCTTGGTTTACAACTTATTAACCGTCCTAATATTCGTAACACACAAATTTTTGAAATAAAATATAACCAGTTTGAATTTACTGATTCATTGTTAAAAATAAATCCTCTTTATACAATTAACGGCTTTTCGAAAGTTCGTTATTTTTCATTTTATTATCAATACAAAAGCGACTTTCGCGATTTTAAAGCCTATCCTTTAAACGGTTATTATTTTGATGTTGTACTAAACAAAAGCGGTTTTGGGCTTTTTAAAGAAAAGTTGGATGTTTTTTTTGTTCAAAGTACTTTTCGCAAATATTGGAAATTGTGCAATAGATTTTATTTTGCTTATATGTTGTCGGCAAAATTTTCTTCAGATTCTTTTCAGCCATATTTTCTTCAGGAAGGATTAGGTTACGGAAGAAATTTTCCGAGAGCTTATGAATATTATGTAATTGACGGACAAAATTATGGTTTATTAAAAACCAATGTTAAATTTGAATTATTTCCCGAAAAGGTTAAAAAATTTGGTTTTGTCCCTTCACAAAATTTTAACACACTTCATTTCGCAGTTTATCTTAATCTCTTTGCTGATTTAGCTTATGTTCAGGATGATATTTTTTATAAAAACAACACTCTTTCAAACGAATTATTATTCGGTACAGGCATCGGACTTGATCTCGTAACATATTATGATATTGTTTGGAGATTAGAATACTCGATAAATAAAATGCACGAAAGCGGATTTTTTGTTCATTTTATGGCGCCGCTTTAGGGGTTTCAAGTTTCGAGTTTTAGGTTTCGGGTTTCGGGTTTCGGGTTTCAGGTTTCAGGTTGATTTTTCAATATTTTACATTTACCATTATTAATATGAACGTTTAAAAAGGTTTTTGTATATTTGAAAAAGGAATTAAAAATAATGTTTTCCTAACACCAGGAAAACATCAATAAAAGGATATCAAATTATGAAGACAGAAATAATAAAGGACTTTACAAATAATTTCGATGACCATTCGCAAACAACGGAAAATGGTATTGAATTTTGGTTTGCCCGAGATTTACAGCATTTACTTGGATACTCTGAATGGCGTAACTTTTTTAAGGTAATTACAAAAGCAAAAATTTCTTGTGAAGCTGCTAATAATGCCGTTTCTAATCATTTTGTTGACGTCAACAAAACGATAACAATGCCCAAAGGAGCATCAAAAGAAATTCAGGATATTATGCTTACAAGATACGCATGTTACCTGATGGCTCAAAATGGTGATCCACGCAAAGAACCAATTGCTTTTGCACAAAATTACTTTGCCATACAAACTCGAAAGTTTGAACTGATTGAAAAACGCATTAAAAATTGGGAACGCTTACAAGCAAGGCAAAAACTTACTTATTCCGAAAAAGAGTTGTCGGAATTAATATATGAGAGAACTAAAAATGACCGTAATTTTGGCTTAATACGTAGCAAAGGCGACACAGCCCTTTTTGGCGGAAATACTACCCAGTCCATGAAAAATAAACTTGGTGTTCCAAAAGGAAGGGCATTGGCTGATTTTCTTCCAACCATTACCATTAAAGCAAAAGACTTTGCCACAGAGATAACGGTTTTCAATACGAAAGACAAAGATTTAAGAAACGAAAGACAAATTTCGGCAGAACATATAACAAACAATCGTTCTGTTAGAAAAATATTACTTGAGCGAGGAATAAAACCGGAAAGTTTACCACCTGAAGAGAACATTAAAAAATTGGAACGCAAGGTAAAATCTGACGATAAAATTATAGGCAAGAACCCCAATAAATTAAGCGAATAACTGACAGATTTTAATGAATTAAGTGTGTAGAGTTTTAAAGTTTGAGTCATCAGTATCAAAAATCCGGTATCAAATATCAAGTTGTTTTTTAAATATTTTACATTTATAATTATTAATTTAAACATTTAAAAGGGTTTTGTATATTTGGAAAATAAAACTATGAGCACTTGTCTTATAAATCCGATTCGACTGATAATGGGTGCGTTAACAAAAAACAAAATAAGGGACAAAGGCGAAATAATGCGTGTGGTGTAGTAAATATTTAGGAGTTACCTGCAAGCATAAGAAAACAGAAACGCATAAAAGAAAATTAGATTTATGAAAAGAATATTTTTATTAATAACATCTTTTATATTGCTAAATCAAATGACAACAATTGCACAAGAGATTGCGGTTTCATCGGCATTCTCACACAGTAGTTACAATAAATTCAAGAATAACATTGGTTATGAAATAGGTTATAATCAATTCATAAAATTAAATAGCAGACTTGGATTTACATTTTCTCATAGTTTTAATAATGCTGATTATAACTATATTTTTATGTCAGATGCAGACGGAATAGGTTATTATAGAGATGTTAAGCCGAATAATCAAAGAATGACATTTTCAATTAATTATAGTTTCAACCTTTTAAATAAGCAACAATCCAAATTTTATATAGGACCTAAATTTGGACTTAATTACTTTAATGTTAGAGAATTTGTTGATGAAAGACCTGTGAATGACACTGAGAATTATCAGTACAATATTAATTATTGGGAAACAAATAAGATTGGAATTGGATTATTACTTGAATACGAAAGAAATATATTTTCAGATAATATTTCTGTGTTTTTTTCAACAGAACCAGAAGTAATAGTCTTTTCAAGATTTGGACTAGTGGGATCAAGAGTCCCTGTTATGATGGTTGGGGGCATTAATTTTAACTTGTGTTTTAATTTTAACTTGGGTTTTAAGTTTAATATGAAAAAAAATAGAAGAATTGAATAAATGCCAGCAGGTAACAAAAAATATAGTGCATTTGGCAGATAGTGCTAAATATGAAGATATTAGTAATAAATATAATTAGTCGTAACTTAAAAATGATACGTTTCAAAATACCAAACGCCACATATTCAAACCGTATTCAAGCTATAAACATAGTAGTTTAGCATGAAAAAATGTAGTATTTAGAAAAAACAAAGAAACATGAGTAATAGACCAATTTTTGAGGATATAAAAAAACTAAACGCAATAGGACAGGAATATTGGAGTGCAAGAGAACTTTACACTATTTTGGAATACATAAAATGGGATAAATTCCTTAACGTAATAAGTAAGGCTCAGCAAGCTTGTAAAAACTCTGGACAAGAGCCAGATGATCATTTTCCCCAAGTGGAGAAATTGATAGATTTACCTAAAGGAGCAAAAAGAGATATTGGAGATATTCAGCTTTCAAGATATGCTTGTTACCTTATTGTGCAAAATGCTGATCCTTCCAAAGAAGTTGTTGCTTTAGGTCAGATTTACTTTGCCGTTCAAACTCGTAAACAAGAAGTTTTGGATGCGAGTTTTAAAAAATTACAAAGTGAAGAAGAAAAGCGTTTGTTTTTAAGGAGAGAAATGGTTGAACATAATAAACAGCTTGCTGATGCTGCGAAAAATGCAGGGGTAATTAAACCTTGGGAATACGCTGTTTTCCAAAATCATGGTTATCAAAACCCACTTTGAAATAGGTAAAAAAGTACGAAAAACCATTGAAGAACTTGGCGGAACTATGCCTGAAAATCTTCCTTCAACTGATAGTGTTAAAAAACTGGAACGCAGGGTAAAATCTGACGACAAGAAATTAA
This sequence comes from Bacteroidales bacterium, assembly GCA_030630005.1. GTDB lineage: Bacteria > Bacteroidota > Bacteroidia > Bacteroidales > JAIORY01 > JAIORY01. The sequence goes on from DAOVNY010000015.1 coordinate 20,094, forward strand.
GAAAAAACCCCGATAAATTAAGCGAATAAATGACAGATTTTAATGAATTAAGTGTGTAGAGTTTTAAAGTTTGAGTCATCAGTATCAAAAATCCGGTATCAAATATCAAGTTGTTTTTTAAATATTTTACATTTATAATTATTAATTTAAACATTTAAAAAGGTTTTGTATATTTGGAAAATAAAACTATGAGCACTTACATTATAAATCCGATTCGACTGATAATAGAATCGTTAACAAAAAACATTACAACGGACAAAGACGAAATAATGCGTGTGGTGTGGTAGATATTTAGGAGTTGGCGGTAATTTAAAACAAACGATAACTAAACTAAATAATATGTCAAAAAGAAAAACTTATCATGTGACTAAAACTGATGATGGATGGCAAGGAAAATTAGAAGGTGGTAAAAAAGCATCAGTTAAAGGCGAAACTAAAGCAGAAGTCGTTAAGAAAACAATTGATTTAGCAAAAAATCAAGAGAAAACTCCTCTGTGAAAATTCATAAAACAGACGGAAAATTTCAGGAAGAAAGAACTTATCCAAAGAAAACAGACCCTTTTCCTCCTGAATGTTAAAAAAACTTGTGTTTACGGGTTAAAATAGTTATGAGCATAGAATTTTAGATTAGCTTCATGATTAGTAATCTGATTAATGAACTAAAAAATCTTAAATCTATGAATATGTTAAATAATATAATTGTAGGAGTGGGTGCTTTTATGTGGATATCTAAAACAAATATGACTTATTTTAAAAATTAAAAAAAATATAAAATGTGGACATGTAAAAATTGCAATGAAGAAAATGAAGATTCCTTTGAAATATGTTGGAATTGCGGACATGACAGTGGAATTAAGCAAACAGACAAACAACTATCAGCAGACATTATCAAAGATGATAAGACTGATAAACCATTAATCAAAAAGCATAAATATCCTGCATTAATCATTTTATCTGATATATCAAAAGTTTTTGCATGGATTGCTTTAATCAGCTCAATAATTCTATCAATTATACAGATAGTAACAGTATTGATTATTATTAATGTTATAATAACTTTAATTTCTGGTATTGCTATTTTTATTATGTTTCTTGGATCGTCGGAATTAATAAAATTATTCATTGACATAGAAAAGAATACAAGAAAAATAGACAAATAATAAGAATAAAAATAACCGCCAACACGCAATATATAGCAAAAAGCGGTGAAGTGCTTAATTAGAACAGTTTAAGCCCGTTCCAACTTCATTTCGGTTTGATACTAAATTGCTCGCAAACCGCTTCATGCCATATTGCCATCGTTGGCGGTAATAAATAGACATCACGTATATGCCTAATAATAATTATTTTGAAAATAGATCAGAATCAGAGATTCAAAGGGAGTTAGATTCATTTAGGCAATTAGATATTGAAAATTTGACAATTGATGAAATTGAAGAAACAATTGGTCATTTAATGCGGGGACATATTAGAAAAGCTTATATTTTAAATCCATCAGGACTTTGTCGAGTAAGAGAGAATATTAATGGCGAAATGTTTTCAAAGACTAAACAACTTTGGTATCCAAATTTCAAGGAGATCGATAAAGAAAAATGGAAATTTGGAAGATGCAATGATAAAGGTGAAAGTATTTTTTATGCTTCTTCAGAGTCAAATACATGTATTTGTGAAATACGACCTGAAATTAAATCTTTAATTACTATGATAGGTTGTAGGCCAAAAAAAAACACAACCAAATGCAATTGTTCAAGTTATTGGTGTAGATAGACTTTCAAATGCAAGAGAAGAATACAGAGCTATTTTTCAAGATCACCATGATTCAATGAGAGAAACGTTAGGATTGGATTTTAACAAGAATTTACTTATTGATAATTTTATTACAGAACAGTTTACCCAAATTGTTAATAAAGAAGAAGATTGGAAATATAAAATATCAATTGCTATAACTAGATTTTTTATTGAAGCACCAAGAGTGGTTGGAATAATTTACCCTAGTATTGCAGCAAATTCAAAGGGAGTAAACTTTGCTTTTAAACCAGAATATGCTGATTCAGCATTTCAAATAGACAGTGCAGGCATATAAGATTACAAATGCTATCGATTCAGAAATATCATACAAATTAATCTTGAGACCTAATAGCCTTTGTACAGAAGGTCTTGGAACAATATCATGGGAAACTCTAGATGTTAATGATATGGAATATTTTACTATACAAAAATAAATTACTACCGCCAATCGAATAGGTGGCTGACGGTTGAGTAACCGCTAGTGCACCTTTCACACCATCCGCCTCAGACGGACGGTTCATTAGACAAAAGAGATTTCGAGTTGTGTTACATTTGGCACAGTCCGGCGAGATTTCTGGAATAGCTTTGAAAAAGACAAAATACCCTTTCATTTTCAAATTTTCAAGTATTATTTTGCTCTCAAAACAATAAAATATAAA